>CAZHWO010000018.1:0-12208 GCA_964536075.1 uncultured Muribaculaceae bacterium
AAAAATGCAAGGCATTTCCTTAGAATTATACTATCAATTTACTAAAACAACGGCTGAAGATTTAAGAAAACAGATGGAAGAGGAAGCAAAAAAACATATTACTTTTCGGCTAATGTTGGAAGAAATAAAAAAGTTAGAAAAGATTGAAGTATCGACTGAAGAACTGGATAATGAAGTTAAATTATTAATGGACAAGTATCATATGGAAAAAGAGCAATTGTTAACGGCTTTTGGTGGTATGGATATGATTTCTTATGACTTAGAGATTCGTAAAATTATTGAATTATTAAAAGAATATAATAAATAGGGTGTAAAGTAAGCGGAAATGCTTGCTTTTTCTTTACAAAATTAGACAAATAATTTATAATATCCTTAGAATAGGTGTGATAGGGTATGCGAAAAAGTTATATTATCCCTAAGATATTATTCTTTTTAGGAATAACTTTAATAAGTTCAGGCCTATCTTTTGCCTCTTTTAAAGAAATCATTTTAAATGCGGATGGTAAGAATTATGTTTATACTGGTATCTTAGATGTATCCCATGCTGAAACTTATGGTCCGTTAATTAATCCTGTTAATGATGATGAAAAAATAAGTAGTGATCCCTATCATTTTGCAGTTACTAATGCTGGACAGATTAATGCTTATTATGAAATAACGCTTTCTGATTATGAAGAGGAAATTAAGGTTTGTGGTTGTGAGCAAAAACTATTACCTAAAGAATTTATTAATTATAAGTTATATCGTGGTAATCAATTGATTATAAGTGGGACTTTAGATCAATTAAAAAATGGTGTTTTATATCAAGGGATTATTTATACGGGGAGCAGTAATAAAGAAATCTTTACCTTGATTCTTAATTATAGTTCAAAAATTACGGATAAGTATAATGGCTACCATTATCACGGTAAGGTGAATGTTGTTATGAAGGATATTTATAAGTAATTTTCTGTCCATAAAGTTACAAAAAAGCGAGTTTTACCTTGCTTTTTTAGTTATTTAAGTTATAATAAAAAGCATACGTTTTGTGCTGGGAGGTAAAGATATGGTTAAAACTAATTTACCAGTTTTAGTTATTAAAGATATTGTTCTTTTCCCTTCTAGCGAAATACGTCTTGAGTTTGATAAGATCGAAGAAAAAAGACTTATCTCTTTGGCTGAAGCTTACTATGATGGACATATCTTGGTAGTTAATCCGACGGATTTATTAGAAGAAGATCCCGATATAAGTGAACTTCCTCGAATTGGCGTTATTGGTCATATTAAGTTAAAAATGGATATGCCCAATGGCCGAACGAGAGTTATTGTTGAAGGGATTAGCCGAACGACGGCTTTTAATTATAGCAAAGAAGAAGATATATTTGAAGCCGTTATTGGTAATGTTGATTATGAACCATTAGATCCGAAAGAAGAATTAGCGTATATCAGAAGTCTAGTTAAACAGTTAGAAGTATATGTTAATGAAGTCCCTTATATGAGTAATAGTGTTTTATCACAAGTAGCAGGTATTGCTAATATTTCTAAAGTAACGGATATTGTGGCCTTATATTTACCAGTTGATATTAAAAGAAAGATAGCATATATTAATGAACTTAATCCTACTAACCGCTTAAAGATGTTATTAGATGATATTAATAATGAATTAGAAATAATGAAACTGGAAAGAAAAATTGAAACAGAAGTAGCGCACCAGTTAGAGGATAGTCAAAAACAATTTGTTTTACGGGAGAAAATAAGGGTTATTAAAGAAGAACTTGGTGAAGCTAATGATAAAGATGAGGAAGTAGAGAAATTAAGAAATAAGATTATATCTTTAAAATGCCCACATAAAATTAAAAAACGATTAGAGTTAGAATTACATCGTTATGAAACAACTTCTCAAGCCTCTCCAGAATTATCAATTATTAGAAATTATATTGATTGGTTATTAAGTCTTCCGTGGAGTAACTATTCCAAGGATAATAACGATTTAAGCAAGATTAAAGAAATACTAGATAGTTCCCATAATGGTTTGGAAACGGTAAAAACACGTATTTTGGAATATATCGCTGTCAAGCAAAAAACGGCTAACTTAAGGAGTCCGATTATTTGTTTAGTTGGTCCGCCAGGAGTCGGGAAAACATCTTTAGCCAAAAGTATTGCCTTAAGTTTAAATCGTAAATGGACCAAGATATCTGTTGGCGGTATCAATGATGAGGCGGAGATTGTCGGTCATCGTCGCAGTTATATTGGGGCAGCACCGGGAAAAGTTATTCAAGGAATGAAAAAAGCCGGAACGACTAATCCCGTCTTTATTATTGATGAGATTGATAAAATGACTAAGGATATTAAGGGGGACCCCGCTTCTAGTTTATTAGAAGTCTTAGATCCAGAACAAAACAAATTCTTTGCTGATCATTATATTGAAGAAGAATTTGACTTATCTAAAGTTATGTTTATTGCTACTGCTAACTATCTTAACCAGATTCCGCCCGAATTAAGGGATCGTTTAGAGATTATTGAACTTTCTTCCTATACCGAATACGAGAAAAAAGACATCGCGATCAATCATCTAGTTAAAAAGATAACGAAAGAGCACGGTTTAAGTAATAATCAGGTTTTGTTTGATGAAGAAGCGATTATGTTAGTTATTCGTAATTATACCAAAGAAGCCGGGGTCAGGGAATTGGAAAGATTATTAGCGACGGTCATTAGGAAAATTGTCAAGGAGATAATGGAAACCAAGAAAAACAAAAAATATCTTATTCAGAAAGAAGATATTGTTAAATATTTGGGAAATTATAAATATAATTATTTGACTAATATTATTGATGAATATGTGGGTATTGTCAATGCGATGGCTTATACTCCTTTTGGAGGGGAAATTTTCCCGATTGAGACAGTTACTTATCAAGGCAAAGGGAATATAAATGTAACGGGATCTTTAGGAGATGTTATTAAAGAATCAATTAGTATTTCCTTAAGCTATATTAAAAATAATAAAGCTTTGTGGGAGATAGATGACAAAATATTTGATCAGGATTTCCATATTCATATGCCCGAAGGTGCCACTCCTAAAGATGGTCCCAGTGCCGGGATAGCTATTACTACAGCACTTATATCACTATTAACAAAGCAAAAGGTTAAAGCCGATATATCCATGACGGGGGAAATTACTTTACAAGGTCGGATATTGCCAATTGGGGGATTAAAAGAAAAATTAATTGCTGCTCATCGTAGTGGAATTAAAAAAGTCTTTATTCCTAAAGATAATAACAAAGACTTAGAAGAGGTAAATATGTTCATTAAACAAGATATGAATATTATTTTAGTTGATAATTATCAGGAAATATATCATGAACTTTTTAAGGGAGGAGAAAATGATGAGTACTAATATTAATATGACCGATTTTGATTATTATTTAGTAAAATATCAACTAGCCACTTTAAGGGCGGAACAATTAATTGATATATATAATAATCCCGATCTGTATCAATCTTTTTTAAGAAAAGTGCAAGCTGTTAGTGAGGTTTATCATGATGAATTTTCTTTTCTTAATCAGGAAATTGCAGATAAACAATTTGATTTTATTACAGCTAATCGCGAAAAGTATACCGATCCGGCTACAAGAAAAGTCGAAAATGCTTTTCTTTGGCATCTAAATAAAGGTTTAAGGAATTTTAATCAAGAAGCTTACTTGGTAGATGAAGCTGTTATCAGAACGGGTAATAATAGTCGGAAATATTATTATCCAGAAAAAGATTTATTGTATTTAGTTACTATGGATTTGGAGTATCTCCAACAGCTACATACAGATGATTTAGAGGATTTATTATGTAATCATGACTTTATTGGTACTGTTAATCTTATGCTTAAACGAACACCTAATATTTTTTTAGATCAAGATTTTAATATATTAGTTAAGACTTTAGTAGTAATTGGAAAATCACTATCAATGCACCCTTCAATAGGTGAAATAGTTAATAAACATTTTTATAAAAAGTTAGTTAGGCATACGCATAAAAATATGGATAGTTTTTTTAATGCGCATAATGAAGAGGTAACTCAATTAGTTAAACAACATTTACATAAAAACAATAAACCGATTCCATCAAGTCTTGGTTAATTAAAAAATAATGCTTGAAGCATTATTTTTTTTGTAATAAGTACGCTATTTTATCATATAGTTAATTGAAAAGAGGGATATGATGAAACAAACCATACCATTTGTTAAAGAACTGCATTTTAAAACAATGATTAGTGAAGTTACAAGTATTTCTTTGGAGCATACCTTAGACTTTGATAATGATAAAAATATTGTTGGAGATTTTTTACTTGGGGGAACATATAAAGTTACCGAAACAAGCATTGTAGAAGAAAATTTTGATGAAAAAATACCCGTTTTAATAACCATTGACAATCGTTATGATATTACCAATGCCAAGATTATTATTGATGATTTTTATTATGAGCTATTAAATAGTAATACCCTTAAGTTAAATATAGAATTATGTATAGAGGGATTAGAAAAAAGAGAAATATTAGAAGAGGAGGATAATAATATGAAAAGCGATTTAGAGAAAGAGGAAGCCGTTTTAAAGGAAGAATTACGTTTTGATAATGATGATGTTAATGCGGCCACGGAAAAAATTGATTCTTTATTTGCTAATTTATCAGATAATGATGAATCATTTGCAACCTATTCAGTTTATATAATGCGTGCAGGAGATACGATTGAAGAGATATTAAATAAATATAAACTTACTTTAGAAGATCTAAAAAATTATAATGATTTAGAAAATATGCAAGTTGGTTCAAAAATAATCATTCCTAGTCATAATAATGAATGAAACACGTGAAATTTTAAAAAAATATGCCCTTGATCCATATCGTTATATTATTAAAAATAATGTAAGAATAGTTGATACGGATAAAGGGCGTTTTGTCTTAAAAAGAAGAAAAGAACCAGACAGCATCAATATTTATCGTTATTTGTTATCAAGAGATTTTCATAATATTTTAGAGGAATATAATAATGATCGTGATGATTATTATATAACGCCCTATATTGATAATATTGAGACACCTGATGAACAAAAAGCTGATGATTTAGCTTTATTAATGGGTATTTTACATGCTAAAACCGTTTTTTATAAAGAGATTGATTTAGATAAAATTAAAGAAATCTATGAGAGTTTAACATTAAAAATTAATAGTACTAAATACTATTATCAGACCCTAGAAGATATCATTATTAATGATATTTATATGGCCCCAAGCTGTTATCTTTTGATTAGAAATATTTCCTTAATCTATAATTCTTTAAACTATGCTTTACAAGAATTAGAAGAGTGGTATGACATTATTTCCGAAAGAAAAAGAGAAAGAGTTGTCGTAGTTCATAATAATTTGTTAACCGAACATCTTTTACAGGGCGATAATGATTATTTAATTAGTTGGGATAAAGCTAAATTAGATTCGCCTATCTATGATTTTTATTATTTTTTTATGAATAATGATTATACTTATGATTATTTAACCCTCTTTGAGTTATATGAGAGTAAATTTCCGTTAATGATAGAAGAAAAAAAATTATTATATGTCTTACTATCTATTCCCGAGAGAATAAGTATTACTTATAATATTTTTAAAGATACCAAAGTTATTTATCATTTAATATATCGGTTACAAAAAGGTAGTGAAATAATTTCAAAGCATTATGCGAAAAATGAACCAAAACCAAAACAGTAATTGGAGAAAAAGGATAATTGCGTTAATCTTTAAGGTAATAAAACAGGTTAATAAAGCTTGATAGAGAATTATAACATAAGAAGAATAAATCCAAAATAAAAACCAAAAACTACCACGATGTCTAGTCTTACAATTCTCACATTTACAAAAGAAACCGTGTTTTCCCTTAAAGTTCATTTTGCTTCACCTATTATAGTCTATGTTAATTTAGTAATAAGTTATATAAAAATAATTATATTTGGGTTATAATAATAATAGGTGAGAATATGACAAAGCGGAAATTAAAGAAAAAAAGCGGAAATAAACTATTGATATTAATTGCTATTTTTGGTCTTGTTATGATCTTTTCTTTAAAGGGCTGGCTAAGTAATGCTACAACATTACCTAATTTAGATAAGATGACGATCAAAGAAATAACCAATTTGGCTAAAGAGCAGAAGTTAACTTTAAAAATTGATTATCAGTATAGTAATGAGATTCCTAAAGATAAAATTATTAGTCAAAATATTAAAGTAGGGACAAAAATAATAGCTGGAGATATTTTAGAGCTGGTTATCTCTAAAGGAAAGATTCCTGCTGATTATTATCAGGTGAATAAAATTAATGAGTTAGGTCGGATACCAATTATGATGTATCACCATATTATGAATGTTGAAAGTAAATATACCGGTGGTAATATTGATAAGGATGGTTATAATCGTACTAGTACAGCTTTTAAAGCCGATTTAGAGAATTATTATCGTTTAGGCTATGAAATGATTAGCTTAATTGATTATGTTAAGGGAAATATTAATACCGCTTTTGGTAAAAGCCCAATCATTTTAACTTTTGATGATGGCAATAGCGACAACATTAAAGTATCAGGATTAGATAAAGATGGGAATATTATTATTGATCCTGATTCAGCGATTGGTATTTTAGAAGCTTTCAAAAAGGAACATCCTGATACAGTGGTAACAGCTACTTTCTTTGTTAATGAGGAACTTTTTCATCAAAGTAAATATAATGATAAAATATTAAACTGGTTAATTGATCATGGTTATGATGTTGGTAATCACAGTTTAACGCATCCCGATTTTTCAAAAACAACGGCTCTGGAAACGGAAAAAGAAATAGGGGGATTATATAACTTATTAGATAAATATATAAAAGGTAAATATATTAATGTGGTAGCGTTACCTTATGGTTCGCCCTATAAAGAAAGTCATGATAATTTTAAGCATATACTAAGTAGTAACTATGATGATACCACTTATGAAACAATAGCAACTTTAAGAGTTGGTTGGGAAGCTGATTATTCCCCTTTTAGTACCGATTTTAATGCTAAATTTATTAAAAGAATTAGAGCTTATGATAATAATGGTAAAGATTTTGATATAAAAATGTCATTAGAAAAGATTAACGATACAAGGTATATATCAGATGGAGATAAGAAGACGATTGTGATACCAAGTTCTTTAAAAAGTCAACTTGACAGTAAAATAGATTTAGAAGTCATTGAATATTAAAAATAAAATGTTATAATGATAGTGGTGATAGAATGAAAAAAAATGGTTTTACCCTTATTGAACTCCTAGCTGTAATCTTAATTATCAGTATTACTTTATTAATTGTTTTTGCTTCAGTTACTAAAATAATACAAAAAAATAGAAATACCAAATTTGAGGAATATGAAAAGTTGATGAAAACAGCTGCTGATTTATATTTTGAAAAAAATGTTGGTGCTACAAATGTTCAATTAAGTGCTTTAGTTAGTAATAACCTAATAAAAGAATTTGGTGAAGGTTATACATGTACGGGTTCCGTAACTAAAGGAGCAGAAGAAGTACCTTTGACTTGTAATAAAAATGGGCAACAAGATTGGCCAGAATAATAATTATCTTTACAAGATATTAAAAATAATATATAATTTAGTCATAAATGAGGAAATTGAGAAGTAAGTTATTAAGATTGATAGAGAGTTAGTGGTAGGTGGAAACTAATAATTAAAATAACTGAAAGTAGCAATGGAGTTTAACTCTTAAGTAAATAGAGGGTTACGTAAAACTGCGTTAAAAGTAAGAGATTATATTAATGGTTATTAATATAAATTAAGGTGGTACCGCGAAAGATTTCGTCCTTATGGATAGAGTCTTTTTTCTTTTAGGAGGGGAAAAAATGTTAGATAAGAAATATGATCATAAAAGGGTTGAAGCTCATAAATATGATAATTGGTTAGAACAAGGTTATTTTAAAGCGAGTCAGGATAAAACTAAAGAACCTTATTGTATAGTTATACCGCCTCCTAATGTCACAGGGAGATTACATTTAGGCCATGCGTGGGATACCACTATGCAAGATATTATTATTCGTTATAAAAGAATGCAGGGTTTTGATACGTTATGGTTACCGGGCATGGATCATGCGGGGATTGCTACTCAAGCCAAAATCGATCAAAAATTAAAAAGTATGGGCATTAATCCACGCGAGATAGGGCGTGATGCTTGGCTTAAAATAGCGTGGGATTGGAAAGAAGAATATGCTCGTGCTATTCGAGAACAGTGGGCTAAACTAGGATTAAGTTTAGACTATACCAAAGAAAGATTTACTTTAGATGATGGTTTATCTAAAGCGGTTAGAAAAGTTTTTATTGATTTATATAACCAAGGTTTAATTTATCGGGGAGAACGGATTATTAACTGGGATCCGGATGCGATGACAGCCTTATCTAATGAAGAAGTAGTTTATAAAGATGTGGAAGGATCATTTTATCATATAAAATATTTTATTGAAGGAACTAATGATTATTTAGAAATTGCTACCACAAGGCCCGAAACAATGTTTGGGGATACAGCCGTAGCCGTTAATCCGAATGATAAAAGATATAAACATTTAATTGGTAAAAAGGTTATTTTACCGCTAGTTAATAAACCTATTCCAATTATTGGTGATGAACATGCTGATCCCGAGTTTGGGACAGGAGTAGTGAAAATTACTCCGGCGCATGATCCTAATGATTTCGAAGTGGGAAACAGGCATAACTTAGAGCGCGTTATTATTATGACTCCGGATGCTAAGATGAATGAAAAGGCTTTTCAATATCAGGGAATGGATCGTTATGTTTGTAGGGAAGCCGTTATTAAAGATTTAAAGAGTCAGGGTTTATTTATTAAAGAAGAAAAAATTGTTCATTCAGTTGGTCATTCCGAAAGAACAGACGTTATGATCGAGCCATATTTGTCCAAACAATGGTTTGTTAAAATGCGCCCTTTAGCTGATTCGGTTTTAATTAATCAAAGAAATAAAGAAACGAAAGTTAATTTTGTTCCTGAACGTTACGAAAAAGTAATGAACCATTGGATGGAAATTACTTATGATTGGTGTATATCAAGGCAATTATGGTGGGGTCACCGAATTCCGGCTTGGTACAAAGATGATCAAATATATGTTGGTGAAGAAGCTCCTAAAGAAGAAGGTTGGATTCAAGATAATGATGTTTTAGATACCTGGTTTTCTAGTGCTTTATGGCCTTTTTCCACTTTGGGATGGCCCGAAGAAACAGAAGATTTAAAAAGATATTATCCTAATAATTGTTTGGTAACAGGCTACGATATTATTCCTTTTTGGGTTAATCGTATGACTTTTCAAGGTTTATATTTTACAGGTAAAAGACCGTTTAAAGATTGCTTAATTCATGGCTTGATTCGTGATAAAAATGGTCGTAAAATGAGCAAATCTTTAGGTAATGGTATTGATCCTATGGACATTATTGATGAGTTTGGGGCTGATTCGTTAAGGTTTTTCTTAACCACTAACACTTCTTTAGGAATGGATTTAAGATATGATGAAGAAAAAGTCAAAGCTACTTGGAATTTTATTAATAAGTTATGGAATGCCGCGCGCTTTGTTTTGCAAAATGTAGAAAATTACCAAGAAACAGATCTAAATATAGAAGAGCTGACGTTATCAGATAAATGGATTTTAACTAAATTGAATGAAACGATTAAAGATGTTACTAAAAATATGGATAAATATGAATTCCATAATGTCGGAAATAATTTATATACATTTATTTGGAATGATTTCTGTGATTGGTATATTGAACTTTCAAAAAATAATTTATCACCAATCAATAAAACAATTCTTTTAGAAGTATTAATATCGGTTTTAAAGATGCTTCATCCGTTTATGCCTTATGTGACCGAAGAAATATATAGTATGTTGCCCAATAAAAAGACTGATTCCATTATGATAGCTGATTATCCAGTATATGATAGGTCTTTGCTTTTTAAAGATGAAGAAGAATTAATGGAGAAGGTTATTCTTGATATAATAGCTATCCGTAATTTAAAATTAACGCATAAAATTTCCAAAGAAGCTTTAATTACTTTTAAAGCTAATAAAGAAGTTACTGATATTTTTGTTCATTTATTGAAATTAACAAATGCTCCTTCTATCGACAAAGATTATCTAAAGGTTTCATATCAGTCATCACTAATTGATCTTACTTATTATTTTGAGGGAGAGAAAGAGAATAATTCTGCTAATGAGGAAGAAATTAAAAGATTGCAAGAATCAATTAAAAGAAGGGAAACTTTGTTAGCTAATGAAAATTATGTTAATAAAGCGCCAAGTAATATTGTTGAAATAGACCGTAAAAAACTAGCGGAGGAAAAAGATCGATTAGCAATGTTATTAAAATAAATTTATAACAACTTTGTTAGTCACTCTTGGAACTGAGTCGTATTTATTAATGAAAAATTTGCTTATGGCAGATAATTAAAACCATTGGTTTGATATCAATGGTTTTTATATTAATTTAAATTTAAGAACTTTCTAGGTCCATATTTTTTTAATAAATAATAACTGATAATTACCATAATAGCTAAGATAACAGTAATCAGCCATAAGATATGATTAACAGGTATTTCTTTTAGTTTAGTAATGATTACAATTGGCACAATAGAAATAAGCATATTGAAAAATAGACTTACTGTAGCTGACATACTTTGTTTAATAACTTTTACTTCACTATCCCAGTTAAAGGATGGGAATAATAAGTTAATAATGATACCTGTGATAGAAGTAAAAAGACTATATAAAATGGGAATGATAAAACAAAGGAGAAAAATCATGGGTGTTAGTTTTAAATAAATGCCTAAAATAAAACTGTTAATAATAATGGCGGGAATAGTAATAGTTAAGTTAACTAAAATTTTGCTGTTAAAAATGTTTATTTGACTGATTGGTAAATATTTAATAATCCATAGACTTTTACCTTCCATCGATATCGAAGTATTAGTAGTGCAAGTCATAGCACAGAATAATCCAATAATTAAAGGGGCCACTTGGTTTAACAATTTACTAAAATCAGCATAACCAATAAAACTATTTATTTTGTCTGCTCCAAAAATAATTAGACCAATTGAGGCAAAAGTTAACATAATGACAATAATAGCAGTATTAAGAACATAAATGGAAGAAGCAAAATAGCGCTTTAATTCTTTATAATATAAAGCTTTAATAGGACTGCTGGTTTTTAATTCTTTCATCTTAAAATGGGCTTTTGTTTGATGATTATTTAAGTTAAAATGGATGAAACTAAATAATTTATTAATTACCAAAATATAAATAATCCATAGAACAATAGGTATGGTTATAAAGAATAAAAGAGCTTGAAAATTAAAATCTTTTATAATGTTAGTATATAGACTGGTAAGGGGATAAATATGATTAAATTTATCAATTAAGCTTTGACCAATATTAGCTATATCTATTTTAGTATAGTTAATCATTCTTGTTTGAAAATATAAAATAATACCAATAAAAGCTAAAGGGATAATTATATCAATCACATTTTTCTTTTTAAAAAAAGATCCAATATAACTGAAGAGGCTACCGATAAAAGTTGCCATAATAATGGGCACTAAAGGGATAATAAATAAAGTTATAAAAAAGTAAATAACAAAAGGGAAGTTTAGGGGAATAAATTTAATATAAGCAATAAAGGCTGGAACCATGATTAAAAGAGTAAAAATTAAATTATAGACATAAAGGGTTATTAATTTACTAATAACAATTATTTTTTTATCGATAGGTAAACTCATTAATAAATCATAGTCTTTAAATTCAAACAGGATACCTTTCACTTTATAAATAGTGGAAAAAAGAATAAAAGTGGAAGTAATAACCATAAATTGGGTAGGTAAAAGATAACTAATATTTAATAATTGATAACCTTCCATAAATTCGCTAGCAAAAAAATAAACATAGAAACCTAAGTATATATAGGCAATCACCATTAAAATTATAATTATCAATGATTTTCTGGCTTCTTTAAAGTTTTTAGCATTTTTAATTTTATAAAAATCAAAAAAGGTTAATAAATTTATTTTAATAAGATTAATTATGTTTTTCATTATCGACAAGCTCCAAAAAGATATCTTCCAAACTTTTATCTTTAATAATTTTTTTCATATCCCCAAAAGTAACTAATTG
>CAZHWO010000018.1:12308-16779 GCA_964536075.1 uncultured Muribaculaceae bacterium
CCTAGATTACTAGTTATTTCAAATAGATCGGCATATTGTTTAATTTTTTGTTCTCTTGTTGATTTATCTACTTGATAAATATCCGCAATAAAGTTTAAATAGGCAATGCCAGTTAGATGTTCATAAAGATCGGGGTTATCAGGAATGTAGGCCATTTTCTTTTTACATTCAATGGGATGATCTTTAATAGAAAGATTATCAATTACTATATCTCCTTGTTCAAAAGGAAGAATACCGACAATGGATTTAATAGTTGTGGTTTTACCAGCACCGTTATGGCCGACGAAAGCCACAATATCACCCGATTTTATTTCTAAATTTAAATTACTAACAGCCATTTTAGTTTTGTTATAACTTTTGGAATAATTTTTAATACTTAACATTGTTTCACCTCTTTTTAATTATACAATAATTTTAATTTATTTGTGACATAAAATTAATTGGATGTGATTTTCTATATATCAAAATATTGTTTAATAAACTAAAAAATGTATGAACTAATCAAATCATACATTTTCTTTTATACTATTCTTAAGCATTATAGCAAGTTTTTTGTCTTTTATGTAATTATTAATACTAATTAATTGTTCATCTTTTGAGGTAGGCACAGAAATTTTTTTAAACATAGTAAGTAATTTTTTTATGTTTCCAACAATACTTTCGCTACTAGCCACTATCATTTCCTTACTATCAACTTGTGTAAAATCAAGGTTAATACCAATTATTTTTGCTAGACCTTTAATAAACTCTCTTTGGGTACGACCATTGCCTTCTCTAAAAGGATGTAAAGCATTTATGTCAGCAAATAAATTGGTTAGGGCTTCTATTTTCTTTTTATAATCTAAATCGAGATAATAATTATTTTTAGATATCTTATCAAATATATCTTTTGCATAAATGTCAATGTATGGGGCTAAACAAAATAGATTAGTTTTAGATATATTACAAGTTCTTGTTTTTCCTGCCCAGCTAAAGATATCTTGAAATAAAAATTTGTGAATAGCTTTTAGATAGTCAAAATCGAAATCACCTTTTATTGGATTTTCTAAAAGAAGAGCAACACGATAAGAAACAAATTCTTGCTCTGCAATAAATAGTTCTTTTTCCGTTTTAATATTTAATTTGTTGATTAGAACATCAGAGTTATGATAGCAATAATCAGATGTCTTTTCATAAGTATAAGAGTATTTATTATCCATATATTTGTTTATATTTTTCCTTTAATTTATCAATTTCTTTTTCAGGGGAAGTAACACCATAATAACATTTTTTTAAGGTATCTTTTAAGGTGTTAGTTAAAGGCATACCTTCTAAACTCATAGTGCTATCAATTTCTCTTATTTTTTGCTCAACTTCTTTATCAAATCTAATTTTTTCCTCTTTTGACATAAGGTAACCTCCTCTTAATTTATATATATATTATACTATATTTAAGACATTTTTAATAGTGTTTTTGGATAATTTAGACACAAATAATATACGATATTAAATACTATATTTATAGTTAATTATATTTAATATCTTGCTTTCCTTATTTTTACAATAATTTTAATTTATTTGTGACATAAAATTAATTGGAGTGATGTATATGTTTTTTTCTTTTCTAGTAGCACTGGTAAAAAGCATGATGTTTTTTACTGGGAGTTACTCGAATAATTTATTTCCTGATCCTTTAACCAAAGAAGAAGAAGAAAGTTTTATTAAACAAGCTAAGTTAGGGGATAAGGAGGCTCGTAATAAATTAATTGAACATAATCTGCGTTTAGTTGCCCATATTGTCAAAAAATTTGATTATCGATCAGAAGATCAAGATGATTTAATCAGTATTGGAACAATTGGCTTAATAAAAGGGGTTGATTCTTTTTCTAATAGTCATGGTACGAGGATAACCACCTATTGTGCTAGATGTATTGAAAATGAGATATTAATGTATTTCCGTAGTAATAATAAGAATAATAAAAATATTAGTATTAATGAATCAATTGGTTATGATAAAGATGGTAATGAAATAACCATTGTTGATATTTTAAAGACCCCTAAACCGGACTTTATTGAGGATATATATATAAGAGATAATATCAAATTATTAAAAAATTATTTTCATATTTTAACTAAAAGAGAAAAGGAGATTATTATCCATCGATATGGTTTAAATAATTGTAAAGAAATGACTCAAAAAGAAATAGCAAAGGAATTAGGTATTTCTAGAAGTTATGTTTCAAGAATTGAAAAGAGGGCTTTAACAAAAATGTTAAGAGAATTTATTAAAAATAATAAGATGTAAATATATTGTAAAAAGAATGACATGTATTGTCGTTTTTTTGTTTTTATGCTATCATGATTATAATAGGAGTGATAAAAGTGAAGAAGGTTTTATTTGTAGTAATTAGTCTGTTTGTATCTTTTTTATATATAAATGTTGATGCTGCCGATTCATTTTCAGAAGAAAAGAGCACTGTTAAATATACTATAGCTAATAATAATTGTTTTTCATGTGAAAATAGACCGATGTATGGTTCGATAAATATATATGGACGCCTTTCAAGTGGCGATAATTGGTATAAGAGTTCTTATGGTGAATACGGTTATTTTACTATTATGAAGGTATCGGATACAGCATATACTGTTCAAGATTTTGCAGCATCAAACTTTTATGATGATGTTGTTTATTTAAATTATGATAATAATCATTCTTTGACTAATACAAGTAATGGTGTTTCTCTAACTTTAACTGGTGGTTTTGCTATCAACGATGAGTATATTCAACTTACTTATATAGCTACTAATACTTCATCAACTAGTAAATATTTATCTTTTGGTACTCACAATGATATCCAAATTAGTCAAAATGATGCTGCTGCCGTTACCCTCTTACCTAATAATATTGGCTTTCAAATGATTGATGATGAAGCAAATAATATTCAGTTAAATGTGCTTTTAAAATCATTTGTAGGTGTTACTGATGTGTCAACCTTTTGGATTGGTCAATATGACGATGAGGTTGTAAATGTTTTTAATGATCAAGAAGAGGCAATAAGTGGGCACGATTCATCAATGGCTTATTCTTGGAAAAATCAATTATTGACAGCAGGTCAGTCTCAAACTTATACAGTACTTTTAACAGTAGGTGAAGCATTAACTAATCCAATTATTACTTTAGCTACTAATAATAAAGAAAAAGTTTATGAAGCAGGAACTAATACCGATGGTACTGTTTATCCAACCTTAGAAAATTATGTTTTAAAAGGAAATGTCTTCGATGCTTTATTGACAGATGATGTAACTGTTTACTATAAGCTAAATGGTGGAACAGCAGTTTCATTAGGAAGTTACGAACCTAATAATTCTGAATTTTCTATAACAATCCCAGAAGCTTCTTTATTAGGAATAAATACAATAGAGATTTATGGTGTAGGATCTGGTAATAGGACATCAGTTTCCAGAACTTTTACTTTTAAAGTAATGGAATGGAAAGAAATAGTAAATACGGATTTAGGATTTACAATTAATGGTTATGCTGTAAAAGGTTCTTCAATTGAAATTTCAAAGGTTACTGATAATGCTGTTAATAAAGCTATTGGATTTAAAGATGCTGTGAATTATTTGGTTGAGATAAAATATAGTGGTAATACACTGCAAAATGATGAAAATCTAAGTTACTTAATAAAGGTTCCAGCAGAGATAGATAAAAACAATAGTAATTTAAAGGTATATAGTGTTAATAATAGTTATGTCCATACTTTGTTGACTCACCAAATAACAGATGACAATATTTCATTTTTATCAAGTGGTATTGGTTATTTTTCTATAAATTATGGTGAAGAACTTCCTATTGAAATTCCTGCTACTGGAGTAAATATATATACTAGTATTATAGTCTTTGTTACTTTAATTGGTTTTGGTTCATATTTGTATGTTAAAAAAAATAAATATAATTAGAAGGCTGAGGCCTTTTTCTTTTGCAAAAGAAAAGATAATAGGATATAATGAAGATGGTGAAATAAAGATGAAGAAATTTATTCCAACTAGTTATTACCCAAGTATCTTTAATATTAATTATGATAAATTAAAAACAAAAGGTATTAAATATCTCTTGTTCGATTTAGATAATACGTTAGGCTTAACTGATGAAGAAGTAGCTAATGAAAGAGCCATTAGATTAATTAAAAAGTTAAAAAAGGATTTTATAATTGTTATTATTTCGAACAATTATAAGAAAAGAATTGAAAAGTATATCAAACCTTTTGCAGTGGATTTTATTTCTTTTTCGATGAAGCCTTTTACCTTTGGCTTAAAGAGAATTAGCCAGAAATATCATTTGAAAAGAGGAGAAATGGCCATTATTGGTGATCAATTGATGACTGATGTATTAGCAGGAAATTCATATAAAATTAATGCTATTCTAGTTGATCCGTTAGGCAAAAAAGATTTAAAAATTACCAGTATTAATCGTTTTTTGGAACGACTAGTG
>CAZHWO010000019.1:0-2274 GCA_964536075.1 uncultured Muribaculaceae bacterium
TTTTGATTAGTGAGCCCCACTAATACTTGTTCATATTTTTTATGATTAATATACATATAATCTGCTCTTAAACATTTAATTACCCCATGGCCATTAACTGTTTCATAAGGGACAAGAATAAGATTGTGGTAGTCATATTTAATTTTATCAGTATAAATTAGGGATACTGGTCGTTTTTTGTATTGATCATATAATTTGTTACCCGTATCTAAATAACCATTAAAGTGATATTTTTGATGGTTTATTACTAAATCAACATTATAACTATTGGAAAAGGTATTTTGATACTTTTTATGACTTTTTATATATAAATATAAAATAATGGGGCTAATAAAAAGTAAAACAATTAAATTGATCGATAAGCCATTATGATAAAAGACTAAGCCATTATTTTTATAACTATACTGGGTATTTAAAAAATATAGTGCTCCGCCTAAAAAAAGACTAACAATATATAGATATAGAAAATTATAAAAAGTATATTTCATATCTTTATAAGAAAAAGTAACCATAATCATGATAATACTTATGATTAATTTCAAAAAAAATAAACTTAAATTATTAATTTGAAGAAATAAAATAAAAATACTAACCGCTCCAACAATACTTCCTAACAGAAGACGATACCATTTAATATTTCTTTTTAGTAACAAGCTAACCGTCGTTAAAAGAAGAAAATCAAATGCCAAGTTAATAAAAAAAACCAAATCAAGATATATTTTCATTTAACCACCAATAAGATTATAAAAAAAAACATTCGCGAAGAATGTCATTTCTTATCATATTTATCTAAAAAGGTAATTTTTTCTTTATTTCTTTTATAACCAATTATAGCGTCGATGTTAATATTCTCACTACTACGCATAATATTGATATCAGCATTTTCATATTTAGCCACTAAATCTTTTATCAAGGCTTTTATTTCGTTTCGTTTACTATCAACTTTATGATCAGTTATTTTACAAGCACAATTAAGAAAAGTTAAATGGTTATATTGGGACCAAGCAATAATATCTTCTTCTTTAACATAATAAAGGGGTCGAATTAACTGCATATTAGCAAAATTATCACTATAAAGTTTAGGCATCATCGTTTTATATTCACCAGCATAGATAATATTGAGCATAATCGTTTCAATAACATCATCAAAATGATGCCCAAGGGCGATTTTATTACAACCCAGTTCTTGGGCTTTTTGATATAGGAACCCACGACGCATTCTGGCACATAAATAACAAGGGGATTCAGCAGCGTATTGATCAACAACACGAAAAATATCACTTTTAAAGATATGAGCTTTAATATTTAATTTTTTTAAATTTTCTTCTAGCAATTTTAAATGAGCTTTTTTATACCCAGGATCCATAATTAGATATTCCAAGTCAAAATTAATTTTACCGTGTCTTTTAAGTTCCTCTAAACATTTGGCTAAAAGGGATGAATCTTTACCGCCACTGATACAAACAGCTATTTTATCACCGTCTTGAATAAGATTATATTCATTAACAGCTCGTATAAAACGAGACCAGATCTTTTTGCGAAATTTTTTGATAATACTATTTTCAATATCTTTATAAGTATTCATAACATCACCACAAAAAGATTATATCATAAAATAAAGTTCATTATTTCATTAATAATTTTAATTTAGGTTTATAATTAGGTTGCTCA
Source organism: uncultured Muribaculaceae bacterium (assembly GCA_964536075.1). GTDB lineage: Bacteria > Bacillota_I > Bacilli_A > RF39 > UBA660 > JAAZHK01. The sequence goes on from CAZHWO010000019.1 coordinate 1,672, forward strand.
AAATAAATGATGTCACCATTTTCATTAATACCTATCTCAGGTATAATAATTCCGGTTATTAATTCTATAAAATCAGCATCTAATCTTCTATGACAAAAATGTTTCTTGGTTATATAAGGACTTTCACTTGGTAATTCATGGCATAATAATATTATCCCTTCACCAAATTTTTCTTTTAATTCATATAATAACTCGTTAACATTAAGATTATTTAAACGATGGTAAAAATAGATCTTTATATAATAATCAATTAATGCTTCTTCACTTAAATTGTCAGGATTATCCCGATAGTATTCATATAGTTTCCAGCTTGGCGCTAGTTTTTTGTATGCTGGGCCATAATATCCCCAAGCGTTACCGCCATCCCCAGTAACAGAAACTGTATTACCACTTTTTATATTTTGATAACATCCTGTACCTATTATTCTGTCCATTTTTATCACCCCAACATTTTTATAAGAAGCTAAACCATTATTATATTTTTAATGTATCACCATCATTTTGACCTTTTTTCTTAATTTTTTAATAACTTATATATATTATACATTAATAAATTTAATTTGGATATTGTTTTAAATCTAAAAATTTTATTCATTTTTTATA
>CAZHWO010000019.1:2374-9488 GCA_964536075.1 uncultured Muribaculaceae bacterium
ATTTTTCAAATGGTGATTTAAACATGATGGATTACGGTTATATGTTTCAAAGTTTTATTAAGAAGAATCATTTAGATAACCCTATCTTAATTGGTCACTCCTTTGGAGGCCGGATTATTATTACTTTATGCGGCATTTTAAAAATGAATGCTAGCAAGATTATTTTAATTAATGCCGCTGGCATAAAACATAAAAAGAAATTATGGATTAGCATTAAAGAAAAATTATATAAAACACTAAAAAAGATAAAATTACCAAAAAAGATTTATCCTAAATATATTACTTTTTTAATCAAAATATTTGGTTCTAAAGACTATAAAAATATTGATCCCAATATTCGTAAAACATTTATTAATATTATTAATTATGATTTAACGGATTATCTTAGTAGTATTAAAGCCCCTACTTTAATTATTTGGGGTGAAAAGGATCAAGAAACGCCCATAAGTGATGGTCATTTAATGGAAAATAGGATAAAAGATAGTGGTCTAGTCGTTATTAAAGAAGCCCATCATTTTGCTTATTTAGATAACTACCGAGTAAATAATATTATTTATGAATTTATTAAAGAAGATGCTAAATAAAACAGAACTTTAGTTCTGTTTTTATTTCAGTTTTAGAAGCCGCCTCCGCCGCCTCCACCGCCGCCTCCGCCGCCGCCGGATGAGAATCCGCCGCCTCCGCCAGAACCGCTAGACATATGACTACTCATAGAGCTATAGGCACCCCTAATACTACTATTAACGGTACTACTAATACTACTATTTAAGAAAATATAAGTATTAAAGTTACTATAATTTTCTGGGTGAGCATCAATTCTGACTTTTAAAGCTTTTTCAACTTTATCAGCAATACCAAAGATGGTAGCATACACTAAATACTTTTCCCATAAAGCCACCTCTGGTAATTCTTTATCATTTATTCTTCCAAAATCAAGCATAAAATTTTTTAAACCTAGCCACTGATAATAATATTCATTGCCAAGGGTCGTTCTTTTATAGGAACTTGATAATTTTATGAAACAAATTATAACTGTTATAAATAAGAATATGCTCCAAATAGCCCCAATAACAATACCACCGATACTTAAGAGAAATAATGCGGCAAAGCCAAGAGCTATTTTTAATTTTAGCTTCCCTTGGTCTTCAAAATATTCTTTATTCTCCGCTTCAAGTTTTGAAGCCGTTTGCCATTTTTGATATTGTTCATTAAATTCTAAAGCTCGAGCATTGGTCTTAGGATATTTTCTTATTTCTTTCGTTGATACTTCTTTCTGATTACCAATAACATTAAATAATAAATCCATTAAAATAATATCCGATTTACTTAGTTCTTCATTACTACTATTTTTGGTTAAGAGATATTCTTTTTTATCTAAACTAGCAACACTAATAACTTTTCTTCTAATTAAATCTGTTACTTCAGCAGAAAATGATTTAACAGAAATACCATGTTTAATTAAATATTCAACGGTTGAAGGAGTATCATTATTAGGAAATTCACGATAATATTTAGTAGGTAACGGATTTTTTTGTTTAGAAAAATGTTTTCTTTTAATAGAAATGGTATATCCAATAACAAAAATGGTAAAAAATATAGCTAAAATATTAATAACTTTAATTATTTTAGCAATTTTAGCAGCTTGTTCTCTTTTTTGATTAGCATCGTCAGCCGCAACTTTTTCTTCCGCTAAAATATTAGTTAAAGCATCTGTATTAGTTATTTTATTAGCATATGTTATTTGGCTTTTATCAAAAGTCATACGAACATCAATAGCAGTATAACTATCAACATATGGAATAGTAGCTGAAAGTCCATTGCTAATTGGATATACTTCTCCGTTAAGTGGACCATGCGCCCATACTTTAATGGTATTATCATCATTAGGTAAAGTTACTTTAATAGACACATTATTTAATGTATCCTCAAATTCACTACCGATAAAATTCCAATATACTTCTCCAACATCATTATGCAAAAGAGCAACATCATTTAATTTATAGGTAATATAATAACCTTTAGCCTCATTATTAGCATAATTATACATTTTTAAACTAATCGAGTTATAATTATCGGTTTGTTCATAATAACCAATCAAACCATTATATCCTGAGGTTGTTAAAATCATTTCTTGGCTTTTTTCACAATTAGAGTTAGCTACATAAACTTTAACATCCGATATACCGGAAGCTGAATAATTATATGAATCACGGTAGATAATATTTCTTTTATATCCGTTAAAAGAGCCATCTTGGATAAGACATTCATTAACAGTCATGTCCCCGTTTTGATCAACTGTAGCTTCAATTTGAAACTTAGTGATATCATAATTGATAGCATAAACACTACCAGGGATTAAAAAGAATAATAAGCATAATAAAAATTTCTTTTTCATTATTAACTTCCTTTCAATTTTTTATTATCATTCTAGAAACCACGGCCTCCGCCACCGCCTCCACCGCCACTGCTTCCGCCATCGCGAGATGAAAACCCGCCTCCACCACCAGAGCTAGATGATGAACTACCAAAATCTCTTGAAAAAAAACTACCAGATTTCCAAGAACTTTTGGGTTCTTTCGGAATTGCGTTTTTATAAGCATGATGAATACTATTGTTAATAACCTCACTGATATCATTTATTAAAATATTATTAAAATCAACTTGAATATCATTATATGCGGATTCGTTATTTTCGACTTTAAGTTTTAATACTTTTTGAACTTTATCAGCAATCCCAAACATAGTAGCATAAACAAGATATTTTTCCCATAAAGCTACTTCTGGTAATTCCTTATCATCCATCTTACCAAAATCAAGCATAAATTTTTTTAAACCTAACCACAGAGGATAATATTTGTTACCTTCGGATGTTAACTTATATGATACTACCGATTTAGGATTTCGGAAAGTTCTAGCACAAATAAGAGAAATAAAGAATAATACCATTCCTAGAGGGGTATCGTTTCCTACACTACAAAAACTAAAGAAGATACAAAATATATAGGGAAACATTCTAAGAAAACCAGCATATTTTGTTGTTTCAGTAAAATAAGATCGATCTTGGGCTTCATTAATAACTGCTTGATTCCATAAAGCATATTTATTTTTTAGCTCTCGTGCTGTTATATTTTTATTTGGATAATCACGAAGTGTTTTGGTAGTAATCGACTTTTCATCATCGGTATTATCAAATAATAAATGCATTAAAATAGTATCCGTTTGACTTAATTGTTCATTATTACTATTATTGGTTAAAAGATATTCTTTATTTTCTAAACTAGTCACAGTAATCATTTTTCTTCTTATTAAATCCATTATTTCAGCAGCTAAAGATTTGGTTGAAATTTTATGCGTAATTAAGTATTCAACAGTTGAAGGTGTATCATTATTGGGAAATTCACGATAATATTCATTTGATAAAGGTTTTTTAAAAGTATATAAATTTTTTTTATTCATTATAAAAGTATAAATAATAATAAAAATACTTAAAATTACATAGCTAATATTATATATCAAACTTCGTTTTTGATTAGCTCCTATTTCTTCTCTTTTTTGATTAGCATCGTCAGCGGCAACTTTTTCTTCCGCTAAAATATTAGTTAAAGCATCTGTATTAGTTATTTTATCAGCATATGGTATTTGACTTTTATTAAAGGTCATACGAGCATCAATAGCAGTATAACTATCAACATACGAAATTGTAGCTAAAAGACCATTACTAATTGGATATACTTCTCCATTAAGTGGTCCATGAGCCCATACCCTAATAGTATCATCATTATTAGGTAAAGTTATTTTAATGGACACATTATTTAAAGTATCAGCAAAATCTCTACCAATAAAGTTCCAATATATTTCTCCAACATCATTATGAAGAATAGCGACATCCCTTAATTTATAAGTAATATAATAACCTTTGGCTTCATTATTAGCATAATTATACATTTTTAAATTAATTGAATTGGTATAATTGTTTTGTTCATAATAACCAATCAAACCATTAGAGCCAGAAGTTGTTAAAATCATTTCTTGACTTTTTTCACAATTAGTATTAGCAGTATATACCTTTACATCCAATATACCGGAAGCTGAATAATTAGATGAATCATGGTAGATAATATCTCTTATATAACCATTAAAAGATCCATCTTGGATAAAACATTCATTAACAATCATGTCCCCGTTTTGATCAACTGTAGCTTCAATTTGAAATTTAGTGATATCATAATCAATAGCATAAACACTACCAGGTATTAAAAAGAATAATAAGCTTAAAAAAATAATCTTTTTCATAAACGCTCCTATAAAAAAACTTGCTAATGGCAAGTTTTTAGAATGATACTTTGGGTGCTCCTTTTTCGCTTGCTTCAATTTCAAAGAATAAAGCTTTCTTGAAGCCCATCATGCTAGCTACGATATTGCTTGGTACCATTTCTACTTTATTATTATAATTTAATACTGTATCATTATAAAACTGTCTTTGAATACTAATTTTATCTTCCGTATCTTTTAAATCAGCTTGTAAACTTAAGAAATTTTCATTGGCCTTTAATTCTGGATAAGCTTCAGCTAAAGCAAATAAATGCGTAACAGCTTTGGTTAATTCATTAGCACTTTTCATTTCAGCTTCTGGGGTTGTAGCTTTTTCAAAGCTATTACGTGCCTTAACAATTTCATTAAACGTATCTTTTTCATGTTTAGCATAACCTTTGACGGTTTCAACTAGATTAGGTATAAGATCAAAACGTCTTTTTAGCTGAACATCAATTTGCGCCCACTGATCATCCTTTCTATTTCTTAAAGCAATTAAACGATTTAAAGTCATTACAAACCAAAGACCGATAAGTACGACAAGTACAACAATGGCAATAATCCATTCCATAATTTTTTCCTCCTATATTAAAAGTATAGCATTAATTTTAAGATTATTCAATTATTTTTGTATATTTTTCTTGGTTTTAGCCAATCTTATTAAAAGGAGGATTAATATGGATATTGATATTAGAAATAGTATTATTAATAATTTTAAAAATGATAATGAGGAAACGTTAAAAAACGCGATTGAGGAAAGTATAAAAGATAAAGAGGAAATTACTTTACCCGGTTTAGGCGTGTTCTTTGAGGTATTATGGGAAGATGGTAATGAGAATTTGAAAAAAGAAATATTAAGGATATTAAAGTTACGTTTTGAAAAGAAATAGTACTCACGTTTATCGGAGTACTATTTCTAATTTGTTCTAATGGTGCATTTATATTTTTTAGTCACTTCATCAATAATTTTACCAAAGATAATCATAACTTCATCTTCGGTTAAGGTTTTATTAGGATCATTAAAGGTTAGCTTATAGGCTAAACTTTTTTTATTATCTCCTAGTGAATTACTGCTATAAATATCAAAAACATAGTAATCGGTTAATAAAGAACCAGCGGTCTTTTTAATTAATAAACCAATTTCTTCACTAGCAATATCTTGATCAAGAACAAAAGCCACATCTTTAGTAATACTTGGATATTTACTAACTTCGTTAAAGAGTAATTTGCGCGCTTTTTTACTAATTAACTTGTCTAAATTAATTTCACAAACAAATATTTCTTCTTTATGAATATTAGGATGAACTCGTCCGAAATAACCAATTACTTCATTATCGACAACAATTAAAGATGAAGCATAGGGATGCAAGTCTTTAAAGGTTTCATTAGGTAGGAATTTATAACGATTAGTTAAGCCTAAATAAGCTAACAAATTTTCGACCATACCTTTAACGATAAAGAAATCATATTTTATATTAATAGCTTGCCATTCATTTTTAAGATAACTACCCAGAACTAAGAAAGCTAACTTATTAGACTCTAAGTATGCACCTTTTTCTTGATAATAAGTGGTACTAATTTCATAAATATTAATATCTTTAATTTGGTGAGCCAAATTGTAGTTAGCCACATTTAAAAGCGAGGGAACAATATTTTTTCTAATAATACTCTTATCACTAGACATCGGTAACGATAAATGAATGTATTCATGATCATTGGTATTAAACAGTTTGCTTTCTTCGTCACTTATTAAAGTATAGGTTCTTGTTTGATATAAACCTAAAGAACGCATTCGGTTAGAAATATCTTTTAAGGACTTAGTTATATCATTATATTTACCCCTTTTTATGGGCATAGTGGGAACTGTCGGAATAATATTATCATAACCAACCATTCGTCCTACTTCTTCGATTAAATCTTCTTTAATATTGACATCCATGAAGCGATTTGGGATGGTAACTAGATAGCTATCATCTTTATTTTGATAGGTAAAACCTAAGCGATTGAAAGAATCCTCTATTTCTTTATTAGTTAGAGACATTCCTAGCAAGGCATTAATTTTTTGTTTAGTAACCGTTGCTGTTTTTGGTTTTTTGTCAATATTATCATAGGTAATCGTATCTTTTAACACTTCACCAGCGGCATATTCTTGAAGTAAATAACAAGCTTTATCAATAGCTTCTTTCGTATACTCATAATTTAAACGTTTCTCAAAGCGTATGGAAGCTTCACTTCTTAAATTTAATCTAATGGAGGTATAGCGCACATTATAGGCATTAAAGATAGCACTTTCAATAATAATATTGGTCGTATCTTCATCAACATCACTATTTTTGGCTCCCATAACGCCCGCAATAGCCACAACTTCTTGTTGATTAGTAATAACAATATCATCAGATTGAAGAGTTCTAGCAACATTATCTAAGGTTACCACCTTTTCTTGATCTTGGGCCATACGAACTTGAAGGGTATCACCAAGCTTCGCTTGATCAAAGAAATGCAGGGGTTGACCATATTCTAACATAATATAATTACTAATATCGACAACATTATTAATTGAACGCATACCAGCATTAGTTAAGCGATGTTGGATAAAGTCCGGTGATGGCCCAATTTTAACATTTTGGACCATACGTGCTAGATACATTGAACAATTAGGCGTGGCAACAGAAAGTTTTAAATAATTTTTGATACTATCATCAATCTCTCTTACTTTAAAATAAGGAAGGATAACTTTTTTATTTAAAACAGCCCCTACTTCATAGGCAAAGCCTAAGTGACTTAAACAATCATCACGATTAGG
>CAZHWO010000019.1:9588-14875 GCA_964536075.1 uncultured Muribaculaceae bacterium
CCACAAATAATTTGATGGATGCCGTCCTTTAATTCAACCAGACAAACATTTAAATGATCCGAATCCGGATGTCGTTTACATTCTTGAACATACCCAACTTCTAAATGCGGATTTTCATAAGCGATAATTCCTTCAACATTAACTCCTGCTTTCGTTATCTTATCCGCTAATTCATAATAGTTAATCCCTTTTAAATCAACAAAGTCCTTGATCCAGTTTAAGCTAATTTTCATTTTAATTGTCCCCCTTTTTGTCAAAATCCTTTAAAATACGAAGATCGTTTTGATATAAATAACGAAGATCATTAATCCCATATTTAAGCATAACAATTCGTTCAATACCAAAACCAAAAGCAAAGCCCGTATATTTCGCCGGGTCATAACCAGACATTTTTAAAACATTGGGATGAACCATACCGGCCCCACCAATTGTTATCCAGGTTGTATATTTACAAACATTGCAACCTTGGCCATGGCAATTAAAGCAGGAAACATCAAATTCGACCGATGGTTCCGTAAAAGGATAGAAAGAGGGTCTAAATCTGGTTACACAATCTTCACCTAAAATGTGTTTAACCATTATATTTAGTGTACCCTTTAAATCAGCTAAAGAGACTTCCTTATCAACTACAAGTCCTTCTAGTTGGGTAAATTGATGTGAATGGGTGGCATCATCATTATCCCGACGATAGGTTTTACCGGGACAAATAATTCTAATTGGAGTTTTGTCTTTATTAGCTAACATAGTTCGTACTTGAACAGGTGAGGTTTGACTTCTTAGTAACATATCCTCGGTAATATAAAAAGTGTCTTGGGCATCTCTTGCCGGATGACCTTTCGGAAGATTTAACATCTCAAAATTATATAAATCTAATTCCACTTCGGGACCAGTTTCAATATCATAGCCCATAGAAAGAAATAACTCTTCTAATTCTTCAATGACTTTTTCTAAAATATTAGCTCCCCCACTATTAATTTTCGTACTAGGTAGCGTAATATCAATTTGCTCATTAGCCATTTTGCGATGCATCGTTTCTTTCTCTAAATACTCATATAAACGATTATATTTATCATTAAATAAATCTTTTAATTCATTTACTTTAAGGCCATAAGCTTTTCTTTCGGCATCCGGAATATCTTTTATAGCCGCACTTAATTCACTGATAAGACCTTTTTTACCTAAATAAGCGACTTTGACATCATTTAATTCTTTCGTATTTTTAACTTTTCCTAGATCGCCAATAATACGCTCTTTCAATATTTCCACTTGTTCTTTATTCATGTTTTCCTCCTTTTATTTTGAAAAGAAAAAAGATTTGATCCTCTAAGGACGAAATCTTTTCGCGGTACCACCTTAATTTATGATGTTATATCATACACTCAATAACTATAACGCGTTACTCGCTTAATTTCATTAAGACCTATAGAGTGAATTCATAAAAGTTACATATTAGTTTCCACCAACCACTAACTCGCTATCATTGATTACTTTTATTACTATATTCTAATTATAGGTTATTTATATGCTTAATAGTTCTTGTTCTTTTTCTTTAACTAAATCATCGACTAGTTTATTATATTTATTGACAAAATTTTGAAGGTTATCTTCTTCTTTCTTTTGATTATCTTCCGGTAGAGCACTATCTTTTATATCTTTGGTAATATCATGACGAATATTTCTAATCGCAATCTTGGTTTCTTCAGCCATACTTTTTATTTGTTTGGTAAGTTCAATTCGTCTTTCTTCGGTTAAATCAGGAATAATAATACGAATTGTTTCTCCATCATTATTAGGGGTATATCCTAAATTCGCTTCAAAAATAGCTTTTTCAATTGCCCCTAAACAAGATCGATCAAAGGGTTTAATAAGTAATTGTTTAGCTTCCGGTACCGATATCGTGGTTAATTGTTTAAGCGGAGTTGGGATACCATAATAGTTAACCATAAGACCATCTAAACTACTGGCATTAGCTCGCCCAGCTCGAACAGTGACAAATCGTGATTTCATGTTTTCCAGAGCTTTTTCAAATCTTCCTACAGCATTCGTACTAAAATCTTCATTCATCTTTTCTTCACATTCCTTTTTCTCTTCTATTCTACTACAATTTTGATATTTTTACTACTCTTTTTTTATGGTTCAAAAATAACTTCCGCCCCACTATGCCAACCATCAGGTAAAGTGATCCCTGAAGCATCGGCTTTTTTAATAATAATTTTGGTTAAGTTCGGACTATTTCCAAAAACCCCAATCCCAACTTTGGTAATAGAACCAGGAATAGTAACACTGGTTAAATTGTTTGTTTCAAAAGCATAACTAACTAATTCAGTTAAATGAGATGGTTCAATAGTAGTGTCTTCAAAGACTATAGATGTAATATCATTCTTAGCAAAAGCTAAACGACCAATTTTAACAACAGTATTGGGTACAAAAACACTAGTAAGATTATTATTACAAAAGGTATTTGCATAAATTTCAGGAAGAGCGCTATGACCCTGAAAAATTAATTTAGTAAGGCCACTCTCATTAAAAGCATGGGCTCCAATATAGGTAACGGTTGAAGGAATTATGACCTTATTTATGCCATTTTCCAAATAACCGAACGCATTCCAGCCTATTTTAGTAACGCCATAAGGAATCTCAATAGAAGTTAAATTAGTTCCGGTAAAAGTACCATTACCTATTTCTTTCAAAGTTGATGGTAAAGTTACCTTGGTTAAATTAGTTAATAAAGTGAAAGGACCGAAAATATCAAGAAAAGTGGGATTTTCATTTACCTCTCCTAGTCTTTCAATACCTTCAGATATAGTAATAGCGGTAATGTTGTTATATTCGGGATTTATAGGATTCTCTGATGGGAATTCCAGTACAGGAAATAAACTAGGCGCTACTTGCTTAACTTCATAGGTTGTTCCATCAGGATACACAATAACATTAGGGATAACTATATGATCACCTATTTCTTGTTTTGTAAGATCTTTAATAACATAATCTAAAACATTAATATCATTAGTACTATCTTTATCCAATAAAGAGTAACCTAACGGCATATGGGCAATTATCTCTTCTTCAGTAAGTTCGGTTTCATTATTAATTTGTTCCCAATACAAATCCATTTCTTTTCTTAGTTTTCCTTTAAAATAATGTCTATAGGTCTCACTCTCACCAAAAGCCGCTATCACAAAATTTTTTAAAAGAGCTTCAGAGGTTTGATGTTGTCTTAACTGTTCATTTATGTGCGAAGTAATTAAAAAGTCTCCATCACTATAATAATCAGGGTACCCAAGCCATTCAGTAGCTTGTCCCTTAACTATGTTGGTAGCCGCTTCAGCATAGACAGTTACTTTTATCTGAAAATGGTTATCACGATTATCGATTATATTGTTAGGGTCGGTATTATCATAAATAATCGTATTTTCATCTAACCATACTTTTAAGCGAAACTCTTTGGTATATTTTTGATGGCCTTTAGCAATTTTTTCTTGGTAAATAACTTTTTCTGACTGATTATCATCGCTAATTGTATAAAAATCACCCAAAAGAGCTACTTGTCCATTGAAATAAGTAGATTCGGTTTGAGTTTCTTGATTATCATCTACGGTTGCTAAATAAAGTTTAATATTATCAGCACTAATGGTTGTATCCCCAATAAGGGTAGCGGTTATTTTATAATCTAGCGGAGCGGAAGTAGTATTAGCATTAATGTTGAAAGCAAAATACTCACCACATTCATTTTGACTAATACCCTCACTATCGGATATGGGAAATTGATCAACTAAATTAAGACGTGCTGAGCTACCATTACATTCATTTTCGATATAGGAAAAGCTCAAATTACCCGTAATAGCGGTATTAACGATATTTCCTTTTTTAAGATATCGAAAAAATGCATACGATATCCCCAAGGTAATGGTTATGGTTAAAAAAACTACTAAGGTTAAAAGAATTATTTTCTTCTTATTAATTTTGGGCATAAGCTCCTCCTTTTTCGTTAGTTTTGACAATCTTTTTCTAATTTAACTAAAACTTCACGAGGTTTTGAACCATTGTTTGGACCAACAATTCCACGTTCTTCTAATAAATCAATAATGCGCGCTGCCCGGTTATAGCCTAGTTTAAATCTTCTCTGTAGTAATGAGGCACTAGCTTTACCAGTGGTTACAACAAATTCAACAATATCTTTATATAAAGGATCATCGTATTCCTCTTCTTCTTCATAATTATGATTATTATCGCTGTCTTGATGATTATTAGCCATAAATTGTTCATCATATTCGGCTTTTTGTTGCGAAACAGTATAATCGACTAAACGGTTTATCTCTCCATCAGTCACATAGGCTCCTTGAACTCGAAGAGGAGCACTCTCACCCATTGGTAAGAATAACATATCTCCTTTGCCTAAAAGTTTTTCAGCTCCGGTCATATCCAGAATAGTTCTAGAGTCAATACTACTACTTACTTCAAAAGAAAGACGGGAAGGAATATTAGCTTTAATTAGACCGGTAATAACATCTGTAGAAGGTCGTTGGGTAGCAATAATTAAATGGATACCAGCCGCTCTAGCTAACTGAGTGATCCGCATAATGGATTCTTCAACTTCTTTACTAGCGACTAACATTAAATCAGCTAATTCATCAACAATAACAACAATATATGGCATCCTCTTTATTTTATCTTCAGGAGCTAGATGGGCATTTTTCTTGTCAAGATATTCATTATAACCAGTAATATTCTTAACACCAGTTTGATTAAAGACATCATAACGATGTTCCATTTCATGAACAATTTTACCTAAAGCTCTAGCTGCTTCTTTGGGGTCATTAACAACGGGTACTAATAAGTGGGGCATACCATTATACATGGATAATTCCACTTTTTTAGGATCAACTAAAACGAGTTTTACTTCATCCGGTTTGGTTCGCATTAATAAGGACGCAATGATGACATTAATACAAACACTTTTACCTGATCCCGTAGCACCCGCCACTAATAAATGCGGAGTTTTATCAATCTCAGTAAAAACAATATTACCCATAATATTCTTACCTAAAGCTACTAATAACTTGGCATTATCTTTATTTTTAGGAATTTTTTCGAGTATTTCACGGGCACTGACAATCGTTGTAAAATCATTAGGTATTTCAATACCAATAGTACTTTTACCCGGAATTGGAGCTTGAATACGAACATCTTTTTTAGCTAATGCTAGGGAGATTTCCCGGTGGATACTTAAAATGCGACTTACTTTAGTTCCAGCTTGAAGTTCTAACTCATATTGGGTAACTGTGGG
>CAZHWO010000020.1:0-14723 GCA_964536075.1 uncultured Muribaculaceae bacterium
TGCGACTTACTTTAGTTCCAGCTTGAAGTTCTAACTCATATTGGGTAACTGTGGGTCCTGTATTAACTTCGACAACCTTGCCAATGACTCCAAAATCTTTTAAAACTCTCTCTAAAATAATAATATTTTTCTCAATATTCGCTTGATTATTAACATTTTTAGGTTTGGGAGCATATTCCAAGATATCCATTGGGGGAAGTTTATAATGGTTTTCAATCGATCTAACTTCTTGATTTTCATTACCCATCATTTTTTCTTTCTCAATGGTCATTTTATTTAATTCATCTAAACTAGAGATAACAATCTTATTTTCATTATCGACAACGGTATTATCGTTAATGATAACTCCATCTGTTTCATCATCACGGTTAGATGGTAATAATCTTTTCCCTTTTTTAAGACCATCTTTAATAATATCTAAGATTGAAAAACCGGTGAAGATAACAAAGCCAAAACCAATAATAACAATAGACACAATCTTAGTTCCTTCGGGATCAAATAATTTATTAAACAATGAACCAAATAATGCTCCTAGCAGTCCTCCCCCTGTTTCTTCAATCGGAAGTTTATGCATAACATTATTAAAAGCGGCCATTAAATCATTGATACTTTCCTTAAAAATAATAATAAGTTCACCATTATTCTCAGTCACATAGCTCATGTGGGTGAGTACTAAAAGACCAATTACCAAAAGATAAACACCAACAAATCTTGTGGAAAAAAACTTGGGCCAATCGCGTTTAAAGAATATATAAATACCTAAAACAAAACTGGCAATTAATAAGACAATATACCAATTACCAACTAAGAAAATGGCAAAAGCAGCTGATAGTTTACCTACCAAACCATAACGACATAATCCTAAAATGGCTAATAAAACGAGGATAATCCCATATAATTCTTTAATATAGGCAAAACCCTTTTTTTCTTCTTTTCTTGTTTTTTTCTTGGCCACGCTGATACACCTCTATTATCATTATATCATCTATATTATAATTGTCCAATAAAAAAGGACATAAATTATGTCCATTATTTTTAATAATTACGGTTCTTTAAAAAATCAGGAATATCAAATTCCCCTTCATCATCAGGATCTTCGTTAGAAGATGTTTCAGCTAAACGACCTCGTCTACTGGTATTTTGAACATTATTGTAATTAGGTTGTTCAGCCACTGGTTTATCAAATCCAGTCGCAATAACGGTGACAATCACTTCATCATTTAAGTTCTCATTAATAACTGATCCAAAAATAGTATTAATCTCAGTATTTGCAGCAGCTCTTACTACTTCAGCGGCTTGTTCGGCTTCAAATAGAGTTAAGTTAACACCACCAGTTATATTAATAATCGCATCGGTAGCCCCAGAAATACTTGTTTCTAGTAAAGGACTTGATACGGCTTGTTTAGCAGCTTCAATCGCACGATCTTCACCCATACCAATACCAATCCCAATAATAGCGTTACCTGATTTTTCCATTACGGCTTTAATATCGGCAAAATCAAGATTAACTAAACCAACAACTGCAATTAAATCCGAAATGGATTGAACTCCGCGTCTTAAAACATTATCAACTTCTTTAAAAGCTTCTAACATTGGCGTTGTTTTATCAATAATCTCTCTTAATCGATCATTTGGAATAATGATTAAGGTATCGACATGCTTTTTTAAATCTTCTAAACCTTTTTGAGCATTTTCCATACGCTTGCGACCTTCAAAACCAAAAGGTTTAGTAACAAAAGCAACGGTTAAAGCGCCTAGTCCTTGAGCAATCTCAGCAATAATAGGAGCGGCTCCAGTTCCAGTTCCTCCACCCATTCCACAGGTGATAAAAACCATATCGGCACCTTCCAAGGCTTCTTCAATATCTTTTTTAGATTCAATAGCGGCCTCTTTACCAATTTCGGGTTTAGCACCAGCGCCTAATCCTTCGGTAAGACCTTTACCTAGTTGAATCTTAACATCAGCTTTAGAGTTGTTTAATACTTGTAAATCAGTATTAGCAACAATAAATTCAACACCTTTAACGCCCGATTCGATCATACGATTAATAGCGTTACCACCGCCGCCGCCAATACCGATTACTTTTATTTTGGCTAATTGATCCATCTCTAATCCAAACATACAAAATCCTCCTTAATTATCAAAAAAATAACCAAATACTTTACTAAGAATAGTATCATTACTAATATTCATAACTTTTTTTCTGGTTGTGATCAATTCTTGTTCACTTTTGTCATCAAACATTGAATATTCTTTGCCTCTTAACAAAAGTTTATCACTAAAGTACTTAATAAGTCCAGCAGAAGTTGAAAATTTGTTATTTCTAATACCAATAGAAGTAATATTTAAAGGACTAGCCATATGTCCTAGAACATTATCAATAATATAACCAAACCCTGCTAACTCACTAATACCTCCTGAAACAATTATATAACTAATTTCTCTTTTTGTTAAGATATTAATTTCTTTACTAATAATTTTTAACATTTCTGTTAATCTTTTTTCAACAATATCACTTATTTCATATTGACTAATAACCAGTTTTTCCTCATTCTTACTCTTAATTTCATAGTTATCGTTGGTGTCAGCATATTTTTTACTGCTAACCGCAAATTTTTCTTTTAAATACCTAGCCGTTGACTTGTCCACTTTATAGGCATAAGCAATATCACTATCAATATCTTTAGCTCCTAAGTCTAAGATACTGTTTTTAATCATAATACCTTTATTAAAAATAGAGATATTAGTGGTTTCAGCTCCAATATTGACAATGGCCCCGACTTTACTATCTAAATCTTTGTTTTTAGCCATATAATAGTCGCCAATTGGTGATAAAGCTAAATCAACAACCTCGAGATTACATTCTCTCATAATACTCAAGACCGAATAAACATTACGTTTAGGAACGGTGGAAATAACAGCTTTAACCCCTAGTTTTTTACCAACCAATCCTAAAGGTTCTTTAATACCATCTTTCTCATCTAAACTAAAACCAATGGGAATAATTGTTACTAATTCTTTCGTTTTATCTATTTTATTATTTAAGGATTTCTTTAAACATTTGACAATATCCATGGAGGTTACTTCCATCTCCGGATTATCAACTTTTACTTCCGCGCTGACAATGGTTAATTCCCGGTTGTTGGAAGGAACCGTTACAAGCGCTTTATCAAGCTTAACTCCAAGCATGGTTTCAATCTCCCGAACAGCTAGATTTATCGATTTAACAACCATCGTTTCATCAATAATTAAACCTTTTTTGACTCCCACGGAACGAACGCAGGTAGAGGCTAAAACATGAAGACGTTTGGCAATTATTTCACCAACCACTATTTTAATTGAATCACTACCAATATCAATACTAGTGTAAATTCTCTTCATTCTTACCAGCTCCTACTATATTTCATTATACATTATTTTTCATTATTCAACAAGTCTTATTCCATAATCTTAAAATGATTACCACTATCTAAATAAAGAATACCTTTTTTACCTTCTAATTGATCAAGAACATTTAAATAATAGTTAATATTTGCAATTTTGGCTAAAGTAATATAAACATAATTACCATCATTCATAGATAATAAAAAGCGTTCCTCATCATATTCATTAGGATCATATTTTATTTCTGAAATATGCGTTAAAACATTGTGCTCGACTAAACTTAGTTTTTGAATAAATTTATTACTAATGGTATCTGGGACATAATTGATTAATAAAGGCACCCCTTGTGTTTTTTGCTCCAGTAGTAATTTAGTTCCATCGGCAAAAGTATAATAATAGTTTGTATCCCGATATAATATTTTATTTTCAGTAATATGAAGATTAATTCGTAAAAACCACTTTTTATCTATTTGAACTTTAGCAATAAACGGACTCTTTTTTAATTTTTTAGAGATAGTGTGCTTAGTCGTCATAATAAAAGAAGGATAATTATTTAAATGCGCTAAATCAATAATCTCTTGATCAGTCAAATAGGTATTATTATAGATATAGATATTTTTAATGGGGAGATTAATTAGAAAAGCACCAAAAAGATATACTAGGTATATCAGAAAAACAAATAAGATAAATTTTATAAATTTAAACCTTCTAACCTTTTTTTTTCTTTTCATAAATTATTTCACCAATTTATTTCTTCTTGTTCAATAATTAAATCAATATGGTATTTTTCTTGAACGGCATCTTTAACAAAATGAATTAAGTCATGAATATCTTGAGCTGTAGCCTTACCTGTATTAACAATAAAGTTCGCGTGCTTAGGACTGACGATGGCTCCCCCAATTTTTTTGCCTTTTAAATGGAGATCTTCAATAAGTTTACCGGCAAACATATCCGGGGGATTACGAAAAACACTACCAGCGGAAGGATATTCTAGGGGTTGCGTTTCTAATCGTCTTTTTCTTCTTTCCTTAATAACTTCTTCCAGAGCTTCTTTCTGACCTTTATAAAGTTTGATTATGGCACTTAAACAAATGTAATCTTTGTTTTTTTGCAGAAAGGAACTGCGATAATGGAATGCTAATTCTTTATTGGTAAGCGTAATTATTTTTAAATCAGGTGTCAAAACCCGAATGCTTTTAACAATATACCCCATATCACTTTTATAGGCTCCGGCATTCATATAAATAGCTCCACCTATCGTACCAGGGATACCAGCAGCAAATTCAAGACCAGCCAAACCTCTTTTACAAGCTAAGCGCGTTAAAGCCGTTAAGCTATATCCGGCACCGACAACAATTTCGTTCTTATCAATATTTACATGATCAAAATTATCTAGTTTAATAATAATCCCATCAAAAAGATTATCACTAAATAAAACATTAGATCCATTGCCTAAAACTTTATACTTAAGCTTATTATTTTTAATAATGGTAATAAGTTCTTTTAACTTTTCTTCATTTTTGGGATAAACCATTAAGCTAGCGGTACCACCTACTCGATAAGTTGTATATTTAGCTAGTGGAACATTTTCTAAGCTATGGCCAATGTTATTATCTTTAATTTTTTTAATTACTTCTTTCATTTACTAACTCCTACTAAATTGTTAATAATATTAATAATACGATCGGTACTATCCGTAATACCCAATTTTTGCATATTGGTTTTTAACTCTTGATACTTTTGATCATTAGTGATAATACTATCAATCATTTTGATTAAATTATGACTATTAAAGTCCTTTTCTTCTAAGAGCAGAGCGCCACCAGCTTCTTTAATACTTAAAGCATTTAAATATTGATGATTATTAGCTACATATGGTGATGGTACTAAAATAGCGGGAAGACCAATCGCGGTTATTTCAGCTAAGGTGGAAGCCCCAGCCCTAGAAACAATTAAATCAGTAACCTTTAAGACATTTAGCATATTATCTAAAAAAGGAACGATTTTGATATTATTACCGACTTTAATATTTTTATATTGTTCATAATAATTTTGGCCAGTAACAAAAATAACTTCATACGATTTATGACTTAATTTTGGTAGCATTTCTTTTAGTTTTTCATTCATGGTAAAACTTCCTAAACTTCCCATAACAATTAAAACTAATTTCTTTTTTTCCGTTAAACCTAAAGTACTTTTACGTGCTTGTTTAGCTAAATAGGCTTCTTCACTACGGGGGTTACCAGTCAATATTACTTTATCTTTGTTAAAATATTTCAAACTTCCTGGTAAGGATACTCCTATTTTATCAGCTAAATTACCTAAAAAACGATTAGATTTACCAGGAATAATATTTTGTTCATGAATAAAGGTTTTGATTTTCATGCGGTGGGCAGCATAAATAACCGGAGCTGTTATATAACCTCCGATACCTAAAACAATATCTGGTTTAAATTCCTGAATGATCTTTTTACTCTTCCGATAAGCTTGATAGAAATTATTAATAACTTTAATATTTCCTAGGATCTTTTTTTTATTTAAGCCATGCATTTCTAAACCAATATATTTAATACCCTGGCTAGGAACAATATCTTTTTCCATGCGATCTGTTGTCCCAATATATAAAATATCAATATTTTTATCTTGGTCTTTTAACTTATTAATAATAGCTAAGGCAGGATATATATGTCCTCCGGTTCCTCCGGCACTGACGATTACTCTCACTTTATCACATCCTATTAGTATTATATATCAAATAGTAGGTTTTTGCCAAGGTTTTTAAGTATAAAAAAAGTACTCATGTACTTTTATGTTCAATTATATATAAACTATTGTCGCGATAGAAGGCATAGAAAATATTTTCTAAGGCAATATTTTTTTCATCCAATTCTTTATTTAACCAATGTTCATTCTTTTTTATTTGAATTAAGGTTTCATAATCAATAATGCCATCTAAAACTAAAGGTAAAGGATATTCTTTATTGAAAAAATCCTTTTTAAAAACCGATAATTTACCATTACTTTCTAATAAAGCATAGTCAACATCTTCAATGTTTTTAATATTTTTTTCTCTTAGTTGACTAAGTAAATCTTCAATATTGTACCGTTGTTTAAGCATCTCCTTAAAATTAATTTTACCACGGTTAATAATGACTGATGGTTTATCATCAAAAAGCGCGCGTATTTTTTTATTCCTCATGGATAAATAGGCAATAGAAACTTGACATATCATTAGAATAGCTAAAGGTATTAAAGAATAAAAAAGCGAAACTTTAACATCTTCAATGGAGATAGCTACAATTTCCGCTACCAAAAAACTAACAATTAAATCAATAATGCCTAACTCCCCTATTTCTCTTTTGCCCATAAAGCGATACATAATAAAAATAATAAAGTAAAAAAACAACGTACGTAGACCACATATAACTAAATCCATATCTATCACCAATAATATTATGTTGAAAGGTATATTTTTTTATACTTAACATATCTTTTATTAGGTGATTCATATGAAATATCTTAAGGGATTATTATATATTTTTATGCCCATGATTATTTTAACCCTACTGTTAACGATTTTAAATTATTTTAATATATTAAATGGTAAGATTATCAATTATATATTACTTCTAATTCCATTAGTATCTATTTTTATTGGCGGCATATATGTTGGTAAGCGCAGTAGTAAAAAAGGTTATATTGAAGGTTTAAAAATTAGTAGTATGTTTATTTTACTTATCTTACTATTATCTTACTTAGGATTAGATCAAAAATTAGAGTTGCGGAATATAATTTATTATCTTATGTTAACTTTGACTAGTATCTTTGGCAGTATTATTGGGATTAACAAAAAATAAAAAGAGTTTGGAATTAAAAATTTCTGAACTCTTTTTAATATTGGCCCTCAAACCTCACGATACTTTATCTTACGGGCAGTTTTCCATGCAGGTATAACCACCAGAGCCATTTAATATATATTTACGAGCATAGTTACCTGCCCACGAACTATTATATGTTTCTGGTATTGATGTTTGATTTATATAAAAAGTACACAATGAGTCACGGTAATCACAACCAAACACATGTTGGTCCATACTTGTTACTGAGGATGGTATATAAATAATACTATTAACATTATCAACATCAAATATTGCCCCATAATCTATTCCCAATGTGGTTAAACTACTGCTATCATTGCCCGTACCATTGGTTGATGTTCCAGCAAAGACTAATGAGGTTAATGCATTCTGTCCAAAGGCTTTTGAATCAATCATTTCAACACTGGATGGAATAACTAATTGGGTAATATGATTATCATGGAATGCAGCATATCCAATTGTTTTTAAATGACTCGTCCCGTCTAAAGCTCCTTTAAATGTTAGGGTACCTATATTGTTATTATCAAAAGTATTTTCCCCAATAGTAGTAACTGATGCTGGTATAGTGAGAGCATAATCTGGAGCATCAACGTCTCCTCCCATAATATTTTCAAAAGCACTGGCCATAATATTGACTAACTGACTACTGCCATCATTAGCACCTTCAAAGGTAATATTAGTAATTTTAGCCCAATGACCAAAGGCCATTCTACCAATAACCATTACGGTTTTAGGGATTGTTATTTGAGAAAGTGCCGTACCACAAAAAACATAATTACCTATTTCTGTTACCGTTAATGGTAAGTTTACTTCTGACAAATTAACATCATAAACAAAAGTACCAGTTGGTTCTTCACTATCGCTTGCTTCCGAGATTTTTTTAATACCTTCTGGAATATTTACTCCTTTTATGCGAAGACGGGGTTCGATGAAAGGTGGATCGCCTTCTACTTCAGGATCATAATTAGCAAAATCAACAGCTGTTAGTAAGGTTGTGCCTAACTCGGTTATATTTTTACCATCAACAATATTTGGTATATTAATAGTATAAGCATTTAGATTAGTCATCTCTGAAGTATCAGAAACTCCAGTAAAAGCAAGATAAAACATACTTATATTAGCATCATTATAATAATCTTGATCAACTATTACGCTATTAGAATTTTCTAAATCGCCAAGGAAAGATAGTAAAGTATAACCTCCTGTTGCATTTGGTTCATCTGATACTTCCCAATCTAAGGGATTACCTTCAACTAAAGTTTCATCCTCCAAGGATATGGCTTGTGATATTAGATATTCATCATTAGCTAAAGTTAGTGTTGGACTACTTAAACCGACTTTAACGCCAATTTCGATAGTGGTACTTTCGGAACTATCATTTTTTATAATTAACGTATAACTACTATGATCATCACTTAAGCCACTTGAGCTAAGGATTGATCCCGTACTAATTGGTGGAAAGGCGGTATCAGTTTTATAACCAACCATAATATCTTCACTAGGAGA
The DNA here is from genome assembly GCA_964536075.1 of uncultured Muribaculaceae bacterium. GTDB lineage: Bacteria > Bacillota_I > Bacilli_A > RF39 > UBA660 > JAAZHK01. The sequence goes on from CAZHWO010000020.1 coordinate 8,769, forward strand.
TGTAGGATTAATCATCTTATAATATAAAATGACTTTGGCGGGGACAGAACTTTTATTAGTTAAAGTAACCTCAAATTCTTGACTGTCATTGGCATTTACCGTTATTTGCTTATTAGTGTCTAAAGCTTCAGCCGTTAATTCCACATTAATAGTTCCGGCAGTAATATTATAAGCTCCCATTTTGGTTTTACTGACCACAAATAAAGCATAGGAAGAATATATGACTAAAAAACTTATAGAAAGGACCATTAAAACTAAGAGATAATTATTTCTTAAATTAATATGTTTGCGGAGAAATTTTTTAATTTCTCTTTTGCTTGTGATTTTTTTCATTATTTCACCTATCCTTTTTATTAGTATGTTATTTATCCTAGGGTTTTATGATCAGAAAAAGCTAAGCCACTGGTATCGATATTACAATCGACTGTTTCATTAGCATAAGGATCATTACTTTTTCCAATTCCGGGAATAATTATGCGATCCGTAATTTGCTGCATGTCATAGGAAACAGTTACTTCAGCTACTTGATAGTTAGCTAATTCATTAATGCTAAAAGGTTTATAATTATTATTACCGCCATAATTAGCTATCCAACGGTGATAATTACCAAGTCTATTTTCAGGATCAGTATAATCTAATAGTTTGGCCATAGACTGATTAATATAAATCCCAGCTTTAAAACCACTTGCTTCGACCTTTTGACAGAAAACCTCAATGGTATCAACCATAGTAGAATCATGGTTAATTAATTTTGCTTCTTGGGCGGTTGTTTCTACATCAATATAGATCGGATAAACTAAATCATTATTACTAACACCTAATTTATCTAATTGATTAAATAAGTAATCCCATTCTTCATTTGCTTCTTCTTTAGTGGTCGAAGTTGAAAAAACATAAAGACCAAAAGGGATGCCTAGTCGTTTACATTCAGCAATATTATATTGACAGCGGATATCTAGAATAGATTCGGAAGAATTAAAGTTAGCTACCCTAATAATAGCAAAATCAATATAGTTTTGAGCGGTTACCCAATCAATATTTCCTTGATAAGCAGAAACATCAACCCCTAGACATTGGGCATCATTTTGACTTATAGCCGGTACTGCTTCCTGAACATCTTCCTCAGGCATATAACTTTGATCTAAGTAAGCATTAACATCATTAATAATTGCTCCGGTATTAAAATTACCTCCAACATAATCAGTGGCAGTAACTTGCTCACGATTGGATAAACTATATTTTTTGTATTCCTTAAAAATCTCAGGTAATGCCTTTAATTTTTGCTCATTACCGCTTAATAAAATGCGATCACTAGCAATTCCCTTCTTTTTTAAGGTATCAATAATCGTTTGCAATGCCGATTCGGAACTACTTATTTCATTAACATTTATAATAATAGGTAATTGTACATTAGCTTCTTCAGTAATAGATAATAAACGAAGGGCTTCGGTTTCAGCTTGTAGGGGAGAATTCGCACTGGGATTAAGACATACCCCAATAGGTAATTTATTATCATGACAAATCTTTAAATTATTAATTAAAGTATCTGAAATGTTTTCTTCCCAATTTGGTAAGTTTAATAAAACAAAGTCATAATCTGATGCATTGTAATTTTGTAAATTAAAACTTTCATCCAGCGAGATATAACATCCTTTAGCTTTAAAGTTTTCGGGAATATAGCCTTTTAAAATTAATTTTCGAATTGCTACTCCCCCACTTATAGCTAAAATAGCCGCTAAAGAAAAAGAGGAGATGCGGAAAGCTAACTTAATTTTTGATTTTTTTACTGGTGGTTTTTTCAAATTAGAAACAGTTCTAGTCGCCGTTTTTCTTGGTGGGTTTTTATAAAATTCAAAGTCATCTTCAGCCATTTTTCTACCCTCCTATTTTCTTAATTGTATCATAGATACATAGGGTATGCAATTTAATAATGTAAATTTCTAGTAAAGAAAAGAACATAAATTTCATATTATGTCTTATTTAATAAACATGGAATCGCCAAAGGAAAAAAAACGATATTTATTTTTAATAGCTTCATGATAAGCCGTCAAAATATCGTCCTTTCCGGCTAAGGCACTGACTAACATAAGCAGGGTTGATTTAGGCAGATGAAAATTAGTAATTAGTTGGTCAATAGCTTTAAACTGATAGCCAGGATAAATAAAAATATTAGTAAAACCACTACTTTCTTTAAATTCACCATATAAATTAATAATCGTTTCAAGAGTTCGAACAGTTGTTGTTCCAACAGCAATAATTTTATGGTTTTCTTTTTTTACTTTATTTAATTTAGTAGCTACTTCCTTACTTATTTCATAGTATTCACTATGCATTTTATGATTAGTAATATCTTCTTCATTAACTGGCCGAAAAGTTCCTAAACCAACATGTAAAGTAATCGATAATATGTCAATACCTTTAGCTTTTATTTGAGATAATAATTCTTGAGTAAAATGTAATCCCGCAGTTGGAGCCGCAGCACTACCAAGATTTTGAGCATAAACGGTTTGATAACGGTTTGGATCAGTTAACTTTTCATGAATGTAAGGAGGTAGAGGCATGGTCCCTAGTTGATCTAGTAATTCATATAAAAGACCTTCATATATTAATTCAAAATGTCTAATTCCATCTTCAAATTCCGCCAGACAACGAGCTTTTAATAGACCTCCGCCAAAACGGATAATGGTCCCTACTCTAACTCGTTTGGCCGGTTTCACTAGGGTTTCCCATAGATTATCTTGAACATTTCTAAGTAACAATAATTCAATAACCGCTTTAGTTGATTCCTTTTCACCAATCAGTCGAGCGGGGATTACTTTGGTATCATTTAAAACTAATACATCACCTTTGTTTAAATAATTAATAATATTACTAAATTGCTCATGAGTAATCGTTCCCGTCTTTTTATCTAAAATTAATAACCTGGAAGCATCTCTTTTAGTTAAAGGGGTCTGCGCAATTAATTCTTCCGGTAACTGATAATTAAAATCTTCTGTTTTCATCAATCGTTTATTCCTTTACATTGGCTTATTATAACATAGCTTTTATTCTTTCGATAGGCCTAAATGCTCATACGCTAACTCTGTGACCATTCGACCGCGGGTCGTTCTTTTTAATAGTCCAACTTGCAGTAAAAAGGGTTCATAAACATCCTCAATCGTCGTTATTTCTTCGCCAATCGAAGAGGCAATGGCTTCAATGCCCACGGGACCACCATTAAACCTTTCAATAATGGCTTTTAGTAATTGATAATCGGTATCATCTAAACCTAAATGATCAACCTTTAAACATGTTAGGGCTTCTTTGGTAATCTTTTCATCAATATGACCATCGCCTTTAACTAAAGCAAAATCGCGAACGCGTTTAAATAAACGATTAGCAACTCTTGGTGTGCCTCGACTTCGGCTAGCTAATTCTAAGGCAGCATCACTATCGATACCCACATTTAAAACGCGCGAAGTTCTTTTAATAATCGTTGTTAATTCTTCGGTATTATAATATTGTAATTTACTAACAATCCCAAAGCGATCACGCAAAGGACTGGATAAATCCCCAGCTCTAGTTGTTGCCCCTATTAAAGTAAAGGGTGGTAAATCAATCTTAATATTACGACTATTACCATCAGCACCAACGATAATATCTAAAGAAAAATCTTCCATAGCGGAGTAAAGAATTTCTTCAATGAACCTCGGTATGCGATGAATTTCATCAATAAATAAGACGTCACCTGGTTCAAGAGTTGAGAGAACAGCGGCTAAATCACCACTTTTTTCAATAGAAGGACCACTAGCGGTTTTAATATTACTGCCTAATTCATGAGCAATAATATAAGCTAAAGTGGTTTTTCCTAAACCAGGAGGTCCATATAATAAAACATGATCTAAGACTTCATCACGCATTTTGGCCGCTTCAATAAAGACTTTTAAATTTTCTTTAACAGCCGTTTGACCAATATATTCATCTAAACTATCTGGTCTAATACTCTTTTCAAAGGTATCTTCTTCTAATTTATGATTGGTAATTACTCGCTCATCCATAGTTTTACCTCCTTCTATTTTATTTCAACATTAATTTTAGGGCTTCTTTAATTTGATCTTCAATACTTATATTATTACTAACTTTATTAATGACACCTTTAATATCTTTATCTTTATAACCTAAACTTTTTAAAACGGAAATGAGTTCATCCTTACCATTATCAAAAATTTCTTCTTTAGTAACCAGTTTACCTTTTAAATCTAAAATTATTTGTTTAGCTAACTTATCCCCGATTTTAGGAAATTTCGTTAGATATAAAATATTCTCGCGATTAATCGCATCAATAACACCATCAACACTACCTGTGGCTAAAATCGGTAATGTCATTTTAGGACCCAAACCTTTGACATCAATGAGTTTTAAAAATAAATGTTTCTCTTCTATCGTTTTAAAACCATATAAAGAGTTTTCATCTTCTCTGATATATTGATAAATAAACACTTGATATTCCTGATTTAATTCAAAAGAATAAGGATTAGCGACATAAATTTGATAGCCAATACCATTATTATCTAAAACAATATAATTAGTTTCAATACTTACTAATTTTCCCACTATATAGTTATACATTTGCCTCACCATACCTTGATAATATTATAATAACAAACATTTGTTTTATAGTCAACAAAAAACAAATAAAAAAGGCCTAGGCCTCTATTCTACATCTTGACATACAGCTTCGCCAGCTTTATCACCTGGAATATATTTTTGCCCAACCATAGAACAACTTGTTTTCGTAAGGGCATCTTTAACATAACCACCAAAAACATTAACCGCCGAAATAATAATAACAGAAACAAGCGCTATGATTAACACATATTCAACTAAAGCTTGACCTTTATTATTTAAAAACTTCATTATATCACCAGCTATCTTCTTAAATATAGTGTATAATTTTTTTTATTATTTGTCAATTATTTTTATTTATGTTATATTATTATTGGTGAAATAATATGTATATAATTATTGATGATAAAAGAATTAAAGTTAAAAAATGTACGACATTTTGGGAACGATTAAAAGGCTTAATGTTTGTTATGGAGCCTATTAAAGAAGGCTTAGTCTTTGAAAAATGTAAGAGCATTCATACCTATTTTATGATGCAATCGATTGATGTAATTATGACAGATAAGAATCATAAAATAATTAAACTTTATCCTGGTTTAAAATCAGAACACATTATTTTTTCTAAAAGACATGTTTATTATACTTATGAATTACCTTTAAATTCTATTAATAATTTAAAGATTGGCGATATATTAAAAAGAGAAAAAGAAAAATCAGTTACCTGATTTTTTTGGGCATTTATTTATTTTATTTTAACCACTTCTAAGGTATAACCCAGGGGCACTAATAATTTTAAAATAGTATTTAATCCCGGTGAATGCTTACCTTTTTCTATTTTGGCAATTACTGGTTGTTTTACTCCAACAATTTCACTTAAAGCTTGTTGGGATAGATTTTGATCATGGCGAGCTTTTATTAAAGCCGTTATAAGGTTATATTCTAAGGTTAATAACTGTTGTTCATAAGTTTCATAATTAATTGTTTTATTCATTTGTATATTCCTCATAAATTTCTTTAAATAAAACTAATTGTGCTTTGGTTATTTCACCAACTTTAAATTCAATATTACTTTCAAATATCTGATATAATTTATCAGTTTTAACTATACTATCTTTATTTAAATTATTTTGACTATTTTTTTCTATTAAAATATTTTGTGAATATTTCTGTTTATGTATTTTTGAAGATAAAAGCATTCCAACATATTCCATTTCAGCCATAATATTATTTTCATCAATAATAACAAAAAGGTGTTTATCCCCTCTGGTACCATCTTCATAATAGTAATTTTTAACAAAAACAATATCACCAATTTGATATTTAGAATAGATAATTCTTTTTTCCTTAATA
>CAZHWO010000021.1:0-14214 GCA_964536075.1 uncultured Muribaculaceae bacterium
CCAGTTGGTAGTAAAGAAGCATCAATCGTCGTCGCTGTTTTAATACTATCAACAAACTCATTAGCCGTAGCAATATAGGTTTTTTTACGAACATTAATAACGGCTGAACTAATACTTGGAATGCCAATTAATAAAATAATGCCTAAAATTACAATTACTGCTAATAACTCAATTAAAGTAAATCCTTTATTGTTCATATAATCACCCATTCTCTTATGTTTTTATTGTAGCGTATTTTTCGACGTTTTTCAACAATAAATGCCTTTATTGTAAATATTTGTAAATTAAGTTATAATTAATTTAGGGAGGTGTCCAGGTATGATAAGTGTAGGAATTATTGCCGAATACAATCCTTTGCATAATGGACATTTATATCATTTAAATAAAGTAAAGGAAATGTTTAATGAAGCGACAGTTATCGTTGTTTTAGGTGGTAATTTTCTACAACGTGGAGAAATAAGCGTCCTAGATAAGTGGGATAAAACGACTTTGGCTTTAGAGTATGGGGCCGATTTAGTTATTGAATTACCTTTTCCTTTCGCTACACAAGCAGCTGATATTTTTGCTCAGGGAGCCGTCAACATTTTGAATAATTTAAAGGTTGATTATATTGTATTTGGTAGTGAATGTAATGATGTAACGAAATTAACTAAATTAGCTAAAACAATGAATACTTTAGCATATCAAAAACAGATAAAAAAGTATTTAGATTTAGGACTTAATTATCCGCTAGCTAGTGGCAAAGCCCTGGAATTAATTACAAATAATAAGATTGATGCCCCTAATGATATTCTGGGACTTGCTTATATAAGAGAGATTATCAATATTAAAGCTAAAATAAAACCGATAACAATTCAGCGAACCAACAACTATCATGATAAAGTATTAAAAAATAAAATTACTTCGGCTACCTCGATTAGAGAGGGCTTAAAAAAAGGACAAAATATTAAAAAATATGTACCAGATAAAACTTATCAATTATTAAAAAAAGAGACCGATATAAATAATTATTTTGACCTACTTAAATATCAAATTGTAAATAATGCTGAGCGATTAAAAGAATTTTTAGGCGTTGATGAAGGAATTGAATATAAAATAATTGCTAATATTAATAAGGTTAATTCGGTTGATGAATTAATCCTTAAAATTAAATCTAAACGCTATAGTTATAATCGTATCTCACGAATGCTAATTCATATTTTATTAGGGTTTACCAAAGATCAAGCAAAAAAATTAAACAATATTACTTATATCCGGGTATTAGGTTTTAATAAAAAGGGACAAGAATATCTAAAAAGAACAAAAAAGGACATAAATCTACCAATTATAACTACTTATAGTAAATATAGTGATAATATGTTAAAATTAGAAGAAAAAGCAAGTGCTATTTACTACTTAATAAAACAATTAGAACTAAAGGAAGAATATAAACAAAAAGTAGTCATTAAATAGGAGGTCCTATGGAATTAAATGATTTAAATCATAAATTTTATCATGGTATTCGGGGTAATGAATTAAATAAGAACTTCGATATATTCCTGTTAGAGTCCATCTTTCGAAGTGGAAAAATAGTTTGTAAAAGATTAAATCCCTTTTATTATGGTTTCTCAACGACTAATTTTGCCGGTAACAGTTATGTTTGTTTAGCTCAGAAAAAAAATGCCTTTGATTTTGATTATAATGCTGTCATAGAAAATATTATTGAAAATCTAAAAGATAAAGATAAATTAAGAGAAATAAGAAGTGATTTAGAAGTTAATGTTCTTCCGTGCATTAACGAAAGAGATGCTTATTTTAAATTTATTGAAAGAAATTTATCACTAGTTATAAATCCAACAGGTCAAGAAATTAAAACCGTATTAACTAATATTGATCCAGCACAGTTAAATCTTGATGGCCCGATTAGATATACTAATTTAACTAGTGAATATCATGTCAAAGGTTTTATTGATTTAGATAATGTCATAGCCGTTGGCTACCCTCTTTATGTTTTAGAATCATTAAATCATATTAGGTTTCTTCTCTATGATATGGATGATTATACTTATTATGAAAATCAAATTAAAATACAAGATAAGGTAGAACAAACCCATAAATTAACTAGCCAGTATGGATTACAACTGCCAATAGTTGATTTACATCAAAAAAGACTTATTTTATAAATAAGTCTTTTATTATTTAGGGATTTAAAGTAATATTATTTACTAACATAAGCACTGTATAATTGGGAAAAATATATAGTGTAATAGTAAAACTAATATATCCATAATTACTCCCTGCCATACCAGACTGACTAGTTATAGAAAGATTAAAATCCTTATTAATAAAGGTTGGGGTTTCACTTTTTACTCCAAGAATCATTGTGGAATCAAATCCATTATAAAAATTGGTTACAGCATATCCAGTTGCTGTTATAGATATAATAACGCTCCCATCCAGTATCGACTAAACATATTGAATATATAATCATTATTGTCTCGTATAATATGACACACATACCTTACTAATATCTTGATTATAGTCTGTTCCAACAGGAGATCTTAGCAATGAGGCTTATCTTTTCTAATAATATGCTTTTATTGGGGGTGTGAAATTTTCCGTCCATCTAACAGTATTAGATACTCGTATTTCATCTATGTAACCTGTAAAAAATTCACCACCACCGCCTGACTCAAATACAGAATTTGATCCTATATGTGTTTTAGTTCTCCATTGCATATAATCAGAATGAGAAAATCTAAAAGTACTATCTAGCGCAATACCATTAATATATATTTTCGTTACGGTCCCATCATATATAAATGCTATATGATGCCAAGTATTGATTGGATTATTTAGTCCTGCTTGATTAAATCTATTCCCATTAGCATAATAACCAGCACTTGTTGAAGTAAACCAAACTACTCCGCCAGTCGGAAATGAATTACTTCCATTACCTATGCTAATTAATACGCCAGAATTAGTAGTAGTTGGATAAATCCACATATCTACTGTAACTGTTGAATTACTAGCTGGAAGATTAGCATTTGTTATATTTAAATATTTACTTCCATTGAAATAGAATGATGAATTACCAAATTTTTTTTGATCGGTACTAATTGTTACACCAGTATTTGATATTGTATTATTTAATGAACTACTATCAGTAAAATCTTCTGCATGTAACAATAGTAATGTATTGGCATCATTTCCATAAGGTGGTTCTGGCTCGGGTTCGGGTTCCGGTTCAGGTGTTGAACCACCTCCACCAACAATAACAGATTCTTTAGTTACTTCCTTTATATTAATAGCAATATATTCGTCATCATTTATATCACATATTCTATTTCCTCCAGTATCGACTAAACATACTGAATAATCATATTCACTTGTTTCGCTGTTATATTTTACACATACTTCACTATCATTAGTATAGTCTTTCCCAAAGGGTGATCTAGTACTACTACCTTTTTCTAGTTTTATTAGTGATAAACTTTTACAAGTTGAACTACCATCAGTTGTTAATATATCTGGATCAGTTAAAGTCATCATTCTTAAACCATCAACAAATTCATTAGCGGTGGCAACATAACTGTTTTTTCTGGAATTTAAAATAGCGGCACTGATACTAGGTATGGCTATGACTAGAATAACACCTAGTATAACGATGACTGCTAACAATTCAATTAAGGTAAATCCTTTCTTGTTCATATTCTCACCTACTTTATTTGATTATAAATTATAAAGTTTCTTTTTGCAACAAAAAATGATTAACTAAAAAGGTTAATCATTTTGACAATTAGGACAATAATAGGTACCCCTAGTTCCGACCTTAATCTTTTTTATTGGTTGGTGGCAACTAGGGCAAGGTTGATGTTCTTTACTATGAACTAATAAATCATTTTGAAATAATCCAGCAACATTTTCTTCGGAAGTATAACTTCTAATGGTTGTTCCTCCTTTTTTAATGGCTTCCGCTAGGGTTTCTTTCGTATATTTAATGATATTATTTAAATCTTTATTGTTTAGTAATTTCCCTTTTTTATTGGGATTAAGACGACTTTTGAAAAGAATCTCATCGGCATATATATTACCAATACCGGTAATAATTGTTTGGTCTAGTAATAAGGATTTAACAGGGAGATTAGATTGCATCTTTTGCTTTAAATATTTAATATCTAAATGAGGATCCCATGGTTCTAAACCTAGTTCTTTAACAATATAGTATTCATTAAAATCAGCTTTTTTTACTAAATGCATTTTACCAAATTTACGGGTGTCATGATATCTTAAATCATAGTCATTATCTAAATGAAAAATGATGTGTTCATGCTTAATAAAGGGCTCTTTTTTTTCTTTATAAAAATACTTTCCTTCCATTCGTAAATGAGATAATAGATAATAATCATCTAAATGAAAAATTAACCACTTACCTTTTCTGGTTATATCGGTAATAGTTTGATTAATAATTTCTTTTTTAAAGGTTAAAACATCCGGATATTCAATAATATTATCCCAATGAGTAGTAACATTAATTATTTGACGATTTAGGATTTTCTTTTTTAATTTCTCTTTGACCGTTTCTACTTCTGGTAATTCGGGCATATATAATCACCTACTTTGCTTCATACCAATTTTGACCATATGAAATATCGGTTTTTATTGGTACTTTTAATTGATAAGTATTTTCCATTATATCTTCTACGATTTTCTTTACTTCGGTTAGTTCGTTTTTATAAACATTGAAAACTAATTCATCGTGAACTTGAATTAACATTTTACTTTTTAAATGACGTTTGTTAAAAGCATCATAAATGTCAATCATGGCTTTCTTTAATATATCCGCACTACTACCTTGAATAGGAGTATTTAAAGCCATTCGTTCGCCACTACTACGAATTATATAGTTTGAATTTTTAAGTTCATCAATGGTTCTTTTACGATTCATAATGGTTTTAACATAACCATTTTGATAAGCTTCTTTAACCGATGCATCCATATATTCTTTAATACCCGGATAAGCATCAAGATAGTTTTTTATAAATTTAGCGGCTTCCTTATAATCAATTCCTAGATCTTCACCTAAACCAAAACCACTAATACCATATAAAATGCCAAAATTGACAGCTTTAGCTTTTCTTCGTAAATCTTTGGTAACAGCTTCTTTTTCAACATGAAAAATATCCATGGCAGTTTTGGTATGTATATCTTCATTATTTCTAAAGGCCGCCATTAAATTAGGCGCATTAGATATATGAGCAAAGATTCGTAGTTCAATTTGTGAATAATCACTGGCTAAAATAACACAATCCTCTAAGGGAATAAAAGCTTTTCGCACTAAACGTCCATATTCTAAACGAATAGGAATATTTTGTAAGTTAGGAGAGACGCTAGATAATCTTCCGGTTCTAGTTAAAGTTTGATTAAAGATGGTATGAATTTTGCCATCAGCAGCGATTTCATTAATCAACCCAACAATGTAATTAGCGTATAGTTTAGCTAAATTACGATAATTGGTTATTTGTTCAATAATCGGATGCACAAAAGTAATTTTATCTAAAATTTCCTTACTGGTTGAATAATTTTGATCTTTTATTTTTTTTGGATAAGGAATACCCAATTTAATAAATAAAATATCGCCTAATTGCTTGGGTGATAGAATATTAAATTGGGCACCGGCATTATTATATATTTCTTTAGCTAGAAGTTCCATTTTAATTTTTATATCATCGCCAAAGGAAACGAGGTAATCTTTATCTATTTTAACGCCCGTATATTCCATATCGGCTAAAACCTTGGCAACGGGAATTTCAATATTATTATATAAATCCTCGATTTCTTCTTTTTTTATTTCAGCTAAAAACAGCAATCTAGCCTCATATATAAAACGACTTTTTAATAAACCGTTTTCGGCGATTATTTCTAAATTCGGAGCCTTTAGTTTACTGTTTTGACCATAAACATTATCATAAAAAGGAATATCATAACCTTTATTATTAGCTAAGTAAGCGATATCATCTTTGACATTATAATTTAGTAAATAGCCAGCAATCATTAAATCCTCATTGAGGTTATTAATGCCAATATTATAATAACTAAAAATAACTAATATTTTTTTTAGATCATAGGTATATTTTTGGTAAGCATCATTAAAGATATTAGAGCCTTTTAATAGTTCAAACGGAATAAAATAATTAAAGTTTTGACTATAGATACTTACTCCTAAAGGTTGATCTTTATGATAATTATTGCCTAATATTTCTAAGTAAATAGCATAATTATCATCAATAATCACTTCATCAAGATTTTGGACTATTTTATATTGCTGCGATATAGAATCTTCTTTTTCATGATTATCAAGCTGTTTTTTAAGTAAAGAATAAAATTCTAATTCTTCAATTATTTTAGTATAAGCACTTTGATTAATTCCATGATATTTTAACTTTTTAATATCTAGGTCAATCGGTGTTTTTTTATAAATAGTGGCAATATCATAACTCATATAAGCATTTGCTTTATCTGCTAGTAACTTATCATGAACACTACCCTTTATCTTATCGAGATTATGATATATATTATCAAGAGATTGATATTCAGTTAATAATTTTAAAGCCGTTTTTTCGCCTATGCCTTTAACACCAGGAATATTATCTGAAGAGTCCCCCTGCAAAGCTTTTAAATCAATTATTTGACTTGGCTCTAAGTTATAAGTATTTTTTAATTCTTCTTTAGTCATCCGAATAAAGCCTGTTTGTTTTAGTAATTTTACTTCTACTTTAGCGGATATTAATTGCAATAAGTCCTTATCACTACTTATAATGGTAGCGTTATATTCTTTTGATTCATCAACTACTTGAGCTAAAGTTCCAATAATATCATCGGCTTCATAATTATCGATTTCCATATAGGTAATTCCCATCGCTTCTAATAACTTCTTAGCCACCGGGAATTGTAGACTTAGCTCTTCAGGCATCGTAATACGCCCAGCCTTATACACTTCGTATTTATCATGACGAAAAGTTTTTCCTTTATCAAAAGCTACCATGATATAAGCCATCTTTTCTTCACTAATAATTTTATTAATCATATTAGTAAAACCATAGATAGCGTTAGTTGGAAAACCTTTAGAATTTTTCATCATATTCCCGGTATATGCTGTTGCGTAATAACTGCGAAATAATAAATTATTACCATCAATTAAAATAACTTTTTCCATTATTATCACCACTAATATTGTAACATACTAATAATATTAATTAAAGTTAATTGTTAAAGATTGGCGATATTCACTATGGCTACTTTCTAGTTGCTCAATTCTTAAATTATAAAGATATGAGAAGGTAATCGTTATAATAATCATAATTAGGATTAAACCTTTCTTTTTTACTTTCAATTTTTTTGGCATTTTCTTTACCTCCTTTTTTGTTATACCTATCATATTACGAACTGTTGTTCGTGTCAAGAAGTTTTTTGAAAATTAAAACAAATGTTTGACATTTGACATTTAATGTGTTAAATTATAAATATAAGGAGTGATTGAGTGGAACAATTAACAAAAAGGCAAAATGAAATTCTGCAATATATTAAAAGATTTTGGGCATCAAATAATTATCCCCCTACTGTTCGGGAGATTGGTAAGGAGTTAAGACTAAGTTCACCAGCAACCATCCATTTTCATTTAACTAAATTAGAAGAAAAAGGATATATCAAAAAAGGTGGAGCTAAAAATAGAGCGATTGAATTACTTGTGCCTAATGAATTTGCTGATTTAGAAAATGGTCTAATTAATGTACCATTACTGGGAAAAATAACAGCTGGCTCACCAATTGAAGCGATTGAAATGCCAGATGAATATTTTGCATTACCCGTTAATTTAATACCCGCTAAAAAAGAAATTTTTACTTTAAAAGTCAGTGGTGAAAGTATGATTAATGTTGGAATTTATGATGGGGATATTGTCATTGTGGAACGATGCAATGTAGCACATAATGGGGATACAGTCGTTGCGCTAACGGATAATAATGAAGCAACCCTAAAAACTTTTTATAAAGAAAATGGTTATTTTAGACTACAACCCGAAAATGACACCATGGCCCCGATTATTTTAGATAATGTTACTATTTTAGGTAAAGCTATTGGTCTATATCGGAAATTTTAAAAAAAACATCTAAGAAATTAGATGTTTTTTTGATGGATAATATCGCTTATTATATAGCTAGTAATTAATAGACCGGCGGTACTAGGCACAAAAGAAGTGGATCCCACTACTCGATTATTTAAGTGAAGGGGTTTTTCCGAGGAAGAAACGACGGGGATCTTGGCTTTTATTTTTTGATCATTTACCCACTTACGAAGAATTCTCGCTAAAGGATCATAACTCGTTTTCCGAATATCCATAATGGATAATTTAGTTGGATCAAATTTATTACCAGTTCCCATCGAAGATATTATGTTTATCTTATGGTTTAAGGCATAGTTAATGATCGTTTTTTTACTATTAATCGTATCACAAGCATCAACAATATAATCTATGTGGTATTGATCTAAAAGATAGTAATTATTATCACTGTAAAAGGTATCAAGGGTCGTAACCTGACAAGCAGGATTGATACTTAAGATACGTTTTTTTAAAATATCGACTTTTTTTTCACCAATATTTTCCATAGTGGTCATTAATTGTCTATTTAAATTAGTTATATCAATAATATCATAATCAACTAAAATTAAATGACCTATACCACTTCGGACTAAAGATTCAACAACATAACTACCTACTCCGCCAACCCCTAATATTAAAACCGTCGTCTTATTTATTCTAGCAAAATCATTTTCTGTCATTAACAATTTTAAACGCTCAAATTGCATATCTATCACCAAAATAATTATAACAAAAAAAGACTTAAATGTCTCTAATAAAAAATCCAGAAAGACGTTCCACCAACGATTGAAAACCTGCATATTTACAGGTGGGTGTATTAAGATAATTTTTAGGATTTCTACTTAAAAGTAGACGTTCAACACCAATTATCATTCATACTCCCTTATCGTTATAATTAGTCGGTTTTATTACTGGTGGATTTTCGTACCCTCTAGATAATAATATTATAGCACATTTTTTAGAAAATAACACTATTTTTTAAAAATTTATTGTAAGATTTGTAAAAGTGTTTGAATCATCTCAATATTATTAGAAAATTTATCAATGCGATCATTAACGGTCATCTTATATTTTATTTTCATTTCTTCTTCTATTTCTTTAATATAATGACCATTGCGATTTAAATATTTGTACCAATAAGAATTATTTCTTACATATTCACGAAGCATGGGATTACTTTTTAAACGGTTGACTACTACTAAATCCATTAATCTTCAAACTTCTTATATATCGGTCGTGGTTCATAAGACTTCGGTACTTCAGGAGTGGTACTTTCTTTATTAATTAAACCACTAAATAATTCTAAAGCTCTTTGAATACCGCCAATCCCTCTTTGAATAGTGTCAGTATCAAAACCTTTGACTGTATTGATTAATTCCCGCATGGAGGTATCACCTTTGCCACCTTTGGTTATATATTCATTCCAAACACTCATATCTTCGCCATATAAATCATATATTTCATATAATTTCTGCCAAGAATACTCACTACTTTTCACTGTATCAATGAGTTCCGGATGGTCTTTAACAAATATTTTAAAATTTTCTTTAGACATAAAAAATCACCTATTAATATATATGTCTTAATAGGTGGAATATTTAATTATTCTTTAAAATATTGTCGATATTTAATAGCTCATCATCAATTTCTTTTAAAGAGATTTGCATATTGATGATTTTTTCTTCCGTTTTTTTATTGTCGAGGGGATCAGTTTCTTTAAAGACCATAAAATTTTTAACGGTCTTATAAGCATCAATAATTTCATTTTTAGCAATAGTGGAACCAGTTGAATAACGATCATTAATAGGTAGTTCGGTTAGTTTTAGGGTATTAAGGGTATTGGTTTTTAACCCAATATATTCACGAGCATCAATCGCAAAGGCTTTAATGACTTTATAGGGATTCGTTTTTACTTCCCGTAAAATCATTAAACCTCGACGAGCCCTAGAACCTTTTTCAAATTCGGTTAAGCGAACGCGTTTACCCGTACCTTGAGCAGTAATGATGGTGATAAATTCCGTATTAAGACTATCAAAATTAACGGCGGAAGTAACATAATCATTTTTTAGATTAATGGCTTTAACGCCGCCCGTTTTTAAACCAACCCGGCTTATTTCCTCAAGATCAAACCATAATCCATAACCATTGTGAGTCGCAATAAAAATATCATGATTATGACTAGTAAAAGCACTAATAACCCGCGCTTGATTTTTTAATTTCATACACATGATCGGTTTCGAATAGCGCGAAATCTTAAATTCTTTAACAGACGTTTTCTTGATCATGCCATCCGAAGCGGTAATAATTATATCAACATCCTCGTCAAAATTAGTTACAGGGATAGAAGCAATAATTTCCTCATTTTCTGTTAATTTAATAATATTACTAATATGTTTACCTAATTCACGCCATTTTAAATCAGGTAATTCATAAATAGGCACATATAAGTAATTACCTAAATTAGTAAATAATAATAGCGTATCTAAAGTATTTAAATTATACATACCAATAATATAATCTAAATCTTTCATTAAAGGTTCTTCGTTGTTACTTGCTTGATAACTACGAATACTACTGCGTTTAACATAACCATCTTTAGTAACTAAAACAACCACATCTTCTTTTGGTAAAAGATCTGTTGTGTCTAATTTAATTTCGGTAATGGCTTCTTTTATTTCGGTCAATCGCGGAAGATCATATTCTTGTTTAATTTTCTTTAATTCATCTTTCATAACATTCTTAAGAATTCGTTCATCATCTAAAATAGCTTTAAGACCTTTGACAATCATATTTAGGTTATTTAATTCATTTTCCAGTAAAGTCACATCAGTATTGGTTAAACGATATAATTGTAAAATAACAATGGCTTCGGCTTGTTCATAGGTAAAAGCAAATGCTTTGACTAAATTATCTTTGGCATCAGCTTTATTTTTACTAGCTCGAATAGTACTGATAACCTGATCTAAAATAGCAATACATTTAATTAATCCTTCAACAATATGTAATCTTTTAGTCGCCGTATCATAATCAAACTGGGTTCTCTTTAAAATGATTTCTTTTTGAAAGGCAATATAATTATCGAGGATTTCAATAATTCCTAACTGTTTGGGTCTTCTATGACAAATGGCCACCATATTAAAATTATAGGATATTTGTAAATCAGTATTTTTTAATAGATAGTTTAGGATATTATCACTATTAGCTTCTTTTTTAATATCAATGGCAATACGCAGTCCTTCTTTATCAGATTCATCACGAATTTCTAAAATACCATCAACTTTGCGATCAATTCTTATTTCATCAATCTTTCGCACCAACAAAGCTTTATTAACTTCATAAGGAATTTCGGTAATAATAAGCGCGTTTTTATTTTTAGCTTGTTCTATTAAAGTCTTAGCTTTAACAATAACGCGTCCTCGACCAGTCCGATAGGCTTCTTTGATACCATCTATTCCTTCCACAATACCACCAGTAGGAAAATCTGGGCCTTTAACCATGACCATAATATCTTCCAAGGTACATTCCGGATGATCAATACGATTAATCGTGGCCATAATAATTTCGCCTAAATTATGGGGAGGAATATTTGTCGCATAGCCAGCTGATATTCCCGTTGTCCCATTAATTAAAAGATTCGGATATTTGGCTGGTAAAACCGTAGGCTCTAACGTCGTATCATCATAATTGGGCGCAAAGATAACGGTATCTTTATCAATATCTTTTAATAATTCATTAGCCATTTTAGATAACCTGGCTTCCGTATAACGGTGAGCTGCCGGGCTATCGCCATCAATCGAACCATTATTACCATGCATATCAATATAAGGAGCTTTCATTTTCCAATCTTGACTCATGCGTACCATAGCTTCATATATTGAAGAATCTCCATGGGGATGATAATTACCAATTACATCCCCAACTGTTTTGGCACTTTTACGATACGGTTTATCATAGGTATTTTTTTCTTTATACATTGAATAAAGAATTCTTCTTTGAACCGGTTTTAAACCATCGCGAACATCTGGAATAGCGCGATCTTGAATAATATATTTTGAATAGCGACCAAACCGTTCACTCATAATTTCTTCTAAGGAATATTCAAATATTTTTTCAATTATTTCTTTCATATTTCACCTACTCGCTTTTATTAATGGTATAGGCATCTTCTAAAGAAAATTCAACATTTTCTTCAATCCATTCTTTACGTGGTTCGACTTTATCACCCATTAAAATATTAACTCTTTTTTCCGCTAAAAGAGCATCTTCAATATTAACCTTAATAAGGGTTCGGCTACTAGGATTCATCGTCGTTTCCGATAATTGATCGGCATTCATTTCGCCTAGTCCTTTGTAGCGTTGAATTTCACATTTTTTGCCATGCGTTATCTCTTTCATTTCTTCTAAGGTATAAGCATAGATAATCTCTTTGCCAGAGGTGATTTTAAATAATGGTGGCAAAGCAATAAATAATTTACCATGATCAATTAATGGCCGCATATAACGATAGAAAAAGGTTAACAATAAACATTGAATATGGGCTCCATCATCATCGGCATCAGTCATAATGATCACTTTATGATATTCACAATCATTAATATCAAAATTAGCTCCCACACCGGCTCCAATCGTATAAATCATCGTATTAATTTCTTCATTTTTAAAAATTTCTTCGATCCTAATTTTTTCGGTATTTAACACTTTACCACGTAAAGGGAGAATTGCTTGAAACTTACGGTCCCGTCCTTGTTTAGCTGATCCCCCAGCCGAATCTCCTTCAACTAAAAAAAGTTCATTTTTGTCTTTATTTCTCGTTTGGGCCGGCGTTAATTTACCCGACAAGGCACGTTCTTTAGGATTTTTGGTTTTACCTTTACGGGCTTCTTCGCGAGCTTTTCGGGCGGCTTCCCTGGCAATTTTACTTTTTAAAGACTTGTCCAAAATATCTTCGGCAACTTTTTTATTTTCTTCTAAAAAGAATTGTAACTTTTCACTAACAACAGCTTCCACAATCGTTCGAGCTTGGGGAGTTCCTAACTTGCCTTTCGTTTGGCCTTCAAATTGAAGTAACGATTCAGGAATTTTTAAAGAAACAATTGCTGTTAGTCCTTCCCGAACATCACTGCCTTCAAAAAGACGATCTTTACCTTTAACATAATTATTATTGCGGGCATAGTCATTAAAGACTTTCGTTAAAGCGGTTTTAAAACCGACTTCGTGTGTACCACCATCAATTGTTTTAACATTGTTAACAAATGAAACAATATTTTCATTATAAGTATCGGTATACTGCATCGCCACATCAACTTCAATCTTATCTTTTACCCCACTAAAACATAAAACTTTATGTAGCGGTAATTTATCTTCATTTAAATATTCGACAAAGGCTTGCAGACCATTTTCATAGAAAAATTTACTTTTTTTATCATCTTCTTCATCAATTACTTCAATTGTTAAACCTTTAACGAGAAAGGCTGATTCTTGCATTCTTTCACAGATCGTTGTATAAGAAAAATTAATATGACCAAAGATGTCATGGTCGGGTAAAAATCTAACGGTCGTACCAGTACGATTAGTAGATCCTATTTTCTTTAAGGGTATACTAACTTTTCCCCCGTTTTCAAAACGAATATAGTACTCTTCTTTATTTCTTCTAATGGTTACTTCTAACCATTTACTTAACGCATTAACAACACTAGCCCCAACACCATGTAATCCGCCGGATACTTTATAGCCCGTTTGTTCAAATTTACCGCCAGCATGTAAAACAGTAAAGATTACTTCGGGGGTAGTCATGCCACTAGCATGGATCCCAGTTGGTAAACCGCGTCCATGATCTTCAACACTAACACTTTTATCTTTATGAATGGTTACTTTAATATAATCACCAAAATTATTGATTACTTCATCAATGGAATTATCAACAATTTCCCATATTAAATGATGCAATCCGCGTTTATCCGTTGAGCCAATATACATACCGGGTCTTTTACGAACGGCTTCTAATCCTTCAAGTATTTTTATGGAATTTTCATCATATTTTAAAGCCATATCTTATGCACCTCATTTTAATTATACTA
>CAZHWO010000022.1:0-10417 GCA_964536075.1 uncultured Muribaculaceae bacterium
AGTGGTGCATATTTTCTTATGATTTTACTTAATTCAGTATTGTCAACATTCTCTATAAATCTATTTAGTCTAAAACATATTGTTTTTACGCAAGACTCAAAACTAACACCAAAGTATTCAGATATTAATAAGCATTCATCCAAATCAACTTTACCGTCTTCATTTTGATATTTATCAACCTGTTTAATTAGTTCCTTTGTTGGCATAAGAAGATTAGATGCGAATTCATCAGCTTCTTTTTCAATTACATTTTTTGCACCAGAAATTGGGCAAAGAAAATTTTCACCCTTTATTTCAGTATGTAGCATAATATGTCCTAATTCATGGGCTGCTGTGAATCTTTGCCTTTTTACCGGTCTATTTGAATTAATTGAAACTATTGATTCTTTTTTTGAATCAAACAATAATAATCCTTCTAATTTATCAAAGTCTGAAAATGTTATTATTACATTTTTAGACTTTAAAATTCTAAAAGGATCAATAGGGACTGTACATTTACCTTCTTTTTCTAACAATTCTTCTATTATTTTTTCGGCTGCTAGTTTTGATTTACTTATATAAGACATCTTATTCCTTATAATTATTTTTAAATTTAATCAAATTTAAAATTTCTTGTTGATCTTTTTTTGATAAAGAATCAAATCCTCTTGCAAATGCTGGCACGTTCATATTAACTTCTGTATCTTCAGAAACAATTTCTTCCATACTTACTCCATATAATTTTGAAAAATTATATAATTCTTCTGATTTGATAGAACGATTATTATTTTCAATATTTACAATTGAATTTCGAGTCATATTTAAGGTGGAAGCAACTTGATCTTGTGTTAATCCCAAAAACTCTCTAGCAGCTCTTAATTTATCTCCACTTTTTTTCATATCCTTCACCTCGCAATCTAATTTTATCATATTGTGTTGAATTTTTCAACATTTTTTATATTATATGTCAAAATTTTATTTTTATACATTTACTTAGTCTATCAAAAAACTACTCATTTTTCAAAAAAACGCACCTAAAAGTGTACCTAAAAAAATGAAAAAGGCCGCAAAGCCTTTAATATAAACAAAAATGGAGCCTCTCGGCTCCTTCAGGGGGTTTTGGTTGAATCACTCTCACATTAAGATCGTAAGAGTGTCGCATGAACTACCATGCATCTTAATCATAATATCTTATTACTAAAAAGTCAATAATTTTTTATCTTAATCTTTATTTATACTGTCAATCAATCGCAATCTTATTTCATCATTCTGATATTCTTTATTATCTAAATACTCCATAGAGTCCTTCTTAGCTTGGAGTAAAATCTTATAATCTTCTTTTAAATCAGCAATTTTAAAATTTAAAGTACCACTTTGCTTGATTCCAAATAAATCACCATGACCTCTTAATTTAAAATCCTCTTCACTGATTTCAAAACCATCAGTTGTAGCTTCAATAATTGATAATCGTTTGCTATCAGTATCACTTATTAAAATACAAGTTGATTCTTTAGATCCTCTACCAACTCTTCCTCTTAATTGATGTAAAGTTGATAAACCAAACTTAAAAGCATCAAAGATCACCATCATCGTGGCATTAGGAACATCTACCCCTACTTCAATAACAGTTGTACTAATCAAAATATTAATTTTATTTTGTAGAAATTCCCCCATAATTAAATCTTTTTGTTCAGCCGGCATTTTACCATGAATAACGCCTATATTATAGTTTTTACCAAAAGCCAGACTCATTTTTTCTTTTAAAACATTAATGTTCGTCAGATTATTCATATCATTTTCCTCAATTAAAGGTGCAATAACATATATTTGTTCCTTCCTTTGTAAGGTTTCCAGCATCATGGCTAAAATATCTTTCATTTCATCATTTTTCTTGATATAAGTTATGATAGGAATTCGGCCTTTAGGTAACTCTTTAATCGTACTAATATCCATATCTCCATAAATTGATAGAGCATAAGTTCTTGGAATAGGTGTTGCACTCATATATAAAACATCAGGGGCTACCCCTTTGTTCCGTAAAGCCATTCGTTGCATAACACCAAACCGATGTTGTTCATCTGTAACAACCAACCCTAAGTCTTTATAAGTTATCTCATCTTGAATTAAAGCATGAGTACCAACAATAATATCAATTTTTCCCTTAGCTAAATCTTCATAAAGACTATTTTTATTTTTCTTATTTAAAGAACCCGTTATTAATTCAATACTAATATTGGGATTAATCTTCATCATTAACTCTTTAATACTATTATAATGTTGGGTAGCTAATATTTCTGTCGGTGCCATAAGAGCACTTTGGTAACCTTTTATGGCATTTAAATACATGGCAATAATCGAAACAATCGTTTTACCAGAACCAACATCTCCTTGTAATAATCTATTCATCCTTCGATTACTATTTAAATCTTTTATTATCTCTTCTAAAACATTTACTTGATCTTTTGTAAGTTCAAAAGGGACCTTTTTAATGACTTCTTGTAATTCTTCTTCGGTTATATTTCTTTTAATACCGGTATCTTCCTTTTGATGTTCTAGTTTTAAATAATTAATTTTTAACATAAAAGCAAATAATTCTTCATATTTAAGTCGCACAAGTGCTTCCTTTAATTTTTCCATATTTGGGGGATTATGAACAATATTTAAAGATGTTTTCTTATTTAAAAATTTATATTTATCCATTAAATATAAAGGAATATTATCGATTATATCCTTATGATAAAAAAGTAACGCCGTGTTAATATAAGTATTTAAGTTTTTATTAGTTAAACCACTAGTTGCGTGATAGACCGGTACTAATTTTTCTTCACTTGTAAGTAAACCAAATTGTAAATCGGCCGCGGTTATAACATTCTTCTGTTTATCATATTTGCCAATAGCAATAATATTGGTCCCTATTTTTAAGTTACTTTTTAGAAAAGCACGATTAAAA
Source organism: uncultured Muribaculaceae bacterium (assembly GCA_964536075.1). Lineage (GTDB taxonomy): Bacteria > Bacillota_I > Bacilli_A > RF39 > UBA660 > JAAZHK01. Next base: position 2,930 of record CAZHWO010000022.1, read on the forward strand.
ATAGAAATACCGACCGGACCATTAGCTGTTAATAAGCGAAAATTCATTTTATTAAAACCGGAGCGAAAATGTAAAAGAATGGGCATACTCTCTATTTTACCATCAATAATTGCTTTATCTTCATTTTCTAATTCATTAAGATTTGTTCGTTTAATAATATCATAGCGAAAAGGAACATGTTCCAATAGATCATTAGTTGTATAAATATTAATTTTATTAAGTAAACTAACCGTTTTCGGACCTATACCTTTAATATCTGCTACATTTCTCATACTACCACGTCCTCGGGTTACATTATACCATAAATTTTCCCTTTTTAAAAGAAAAAAAATTTATTAAAAGATGTTGACAAATGATTGCTTATCGATTATTATATAAATCACCAATCCGGAAAAAATCTAGATTGGTAGCTAGTATCACACTAGCCAACCCCTTTTTATTCTTTTTATGAAACTGTCTCAGGGGGCAGTTTCTTTTTTTGTCTTTTAAAAGAAGGTTACCCTTCTTTTTATTCAATATATGAATCAATATGATGAATGTTTTTATATTTTTTAATGGCCATGATCTTATCACTATCATATAAGGTATCTGCTTCCACTAATTTATTTATTTGACTATTTTCTAAATCTAGCTCAATAATACCAAAATATCCCGCTCTTTTATTAATAAGTCTCCCAGCTCTTTCCTGATCTATTAATATTCGCAAAACTCCTTGACGATATAGTCTCCCTTGTTTCGTTTTAGTATTTAATATATATTTAGGATCTAGTTTAATAAAAATATTATTATATTTAATAAACTTTCCCTTATTTAAAATATAAACATTAACTAGGGAACCAATTTTTTTATCCTCCGCCAAAAATTCAATACCCACTATTATCTCTTCTAATTCTATAAAAGGAATACTACTCTTTAAAAGCTGCTCTCCGACTTTTTTAGTAATTAACGGCGGCATTACCGTAAAAACTTGGTAAACATTTTTCTTTAATTTATGAAGTACTTTTTCTATTAACTCCTTAGTTTTTTCTTCATTATATTGTTGATATGTTAAAGCCATATAGCCACATAAATAAGGCATTAAATCTTCAATTCTTGAGTCATCAAAACTAACCTCAATCATAAAATCATCATTATCAACATTGTCAATGATATCTTTTATTCCCGTAAAAAAGGCTGATGACATCGTAATATCAATAATAGTATCATCATCACTTTGCTCTAAATAAATTTTGGTAAGCGTATTTAAAGCTTGTAAGAATAACCATTTAAAATAATCGCTTTCTTGTTTAATTACTTCACTATTATTATAATATTCATAATCTAATCTATTTTTTATCTTTTTATAATTAGTTAAAAAGGAAAGTTTAAAAGTATATGAACTAGTATTATGTTCATCTATTAAAGGGATACTAGCTAAGTCAAGTTTCCTTATTTTCATTAATTCCGGCATTACTTTCCTCCTTTAATTTTTCATAATAAGTATAAGTTTCTAAAGCTTCTTGTTTATTAATATCATAGAATTTATCTTTCTGGGACTTATTAATCTTATTTAAAGAATAATAACGATCTTCATTATTTAGAAAACTAAAGTAATCCTCAAAATTAGCTTTACTATCTAATGAGAATTTTTTAGTCATAGGATTATATCTAAACAAAGGAAAATATCCTGATAGTGTAGCTTTTCTTTCCTCTTCAATACTGCTTTCCATCCCGGTTTTTATTCCCTGATTAATACAAGGAGCATAGGCAATGATTAACGATGGACCGGGATAATTTTTAGCTTCGACAAAAGTATTAATCGTCTGCTGCATATTAGCGCCTAGTGATACCGTACCAACATAAACATGCGGATAAGTTAACGCGATCTTTGCTAAATTTTTTCTGGTTGTTTCTTTCCCTGAACTAGTAAACTTATTTATCGAACCAATCCGACTAGATTTACTAGCTTGACCTCCGGTATTAGAATAAACTTCTGTATCAAGAACCAAAATATTGAGATCTTCATTACTAGCTAATACATGGTCAATACCATTATACCCAATATCATAGGCCCAACCATCACCGCCAACAGCAAAAATAGTCCGAGGTTTAATAAAGCTTTTTATATCAATTAGCTCTTCAAGACCGATATTATCTAAATTAGCCAGTACCTGGTTAGCGGTATCAACATTAAGATCAGATAAATAAGCTTCTAACATTTTTTTATACGGATCTTTCACCTTATCTAAGTTATCATTAATAATTTTCTTTATTCGTTCCTTCATTTTACGATCAGCTACGACCATACCAAAACCAAACTCGGCATTGTCTTCAAATAATGAATTAGCCCAAGGAATACTATAAGCTGTCGTTGGAATACTACTAGCATAAATAGACGAACAGCCCGTCGCATTAGCAATTACTAGGGACTCACCAAATAATTGCGTTAATAATTTTAAATAAGCTGTCTCTCCACATCCAGCACAAGCTCCCGGAAATTTAAATTTGGAATCGATAAATTGACTACCTTTCACTGTATTAATAGGCCATACTGGTTTATCGATCACTTTTTTTGCTAAATAATTATTAGCTTTATCTAATTGCTTATCAATTAAAATATTCTTATCTACTAAAGATAAAGCTTTTTCTCCTTTTTTACCAGGACAAATATTAACACATAAACCACAATTAGTACAATTATTAATATTGATGGATACGGTAAATTTTAAATCCTGATCTTTAATGTTCGCCGCTAATAAATTATCTTGCACTTCCTTCGGGGCTTTACTTACTTCATCCTCATTTAATAAATATGGTCTAATAACCGCATGCGGGCAAACAAAGGAACACATATTACACATAATACAATTTTCTTTATGATATAAAGGAGCTTGAGGAAAAGTATCATGTTTTTCAAAGCTGGAAGATCCCCCTCTAAAGGTTCCATCGGCATTAGCGACAAAATCACTTACTTTTAAACGGTCTCCATCTAGGACTTGAATTCTTTCAAAAATACCTAGATTTTCTTTTTCTTTTTTTATGGTGATCCCATCATCTACCATAACTTCTTCTAAATAATTTAAAGCATTGTCAACTAAACTGATATTATTTTCGGTAATCGAAATATCCTTATGCTTAAAACGATCTTTAATATTATTTTTTAAGATCGTGATACTATCTTCAAAATTAGTTATACCTAACAATTTGATAATAATCGTTTCCATAATCGTACTAATCTTGTTATTTAAATGATACTCTCTAGCCAGTTTATTAGCATCAATAATGTACAAGTGAAGACCTTTTTCTTTAATAACACGCTTATCACATGGCTCTAAGTAAGCATTAATTTCCTCTTTTGTTTGACTAGTATTAAGAATAAACATTCCCTTTTTTTGCAGATTATCAAACATTCTAAACTTCTTTAAATATATATCTTTCGTACAAACTACCATACTAGGATCTTTAACATAATAAGCTGATCTAATTATTTCTTCTTTAAAACGTAAATGACTTCGCGTCACTCCCCCACTTTTTTTCGAATCATATTGGAAATAACCCTGAACAAATAGTTTAGTATTATCACCTATTATTTTAATGATGTCTTTGGTAGCTGAAACCATCCCATCTGATCCATATCCATAGACTAATATCTCTTTAGCTTCACTAATATTTATTTCTTTTGAAGGTAATGATTTATTAGTTACATCATCAATAATCCCAATCGTAAAACCATTAAACTTCTTTTTATTACTTAAAAATTCATAAACACTGACAATATGTCCAGGATTAGTATCTTTACTTGATAAGCCATATCTTCCCCCATAAACATTAATGGCTAAATTATTACTTTTAATAAGATTACTAACATCTAAATATAAGGGTTCACCCATCGATCCTGGCTCTTTAGTCCGATCTAAAACAGCGATATCCGTAACCGTTTTAGGTAAAACATCTAAGAAATATTTTTCACTAAAAGGCCGATATAAATGAACTTCAATTAAACCTACTTTTTCGCCTTTTTCTATCAAATAATCAATAGTCTCTTTAACTGTTTCACATACTGAGCCCATTGCCACAATAATATGCTTAGCACTTCTACTACCATAATAGTTGAATGGTTTATAATTTCTTTTGGTCATACTATTAATTTTTAACATATATTCATTAACAATATCTGGTAAATCTTCATAGTATTTATTCTTAGCTTCCGCCATTTGAAAATATATATCATCGTTTAGAGCTGTTCCCCTTGTCACTTCATGACCAGGATATAAAGCGCGGTTACGAAAAGCGGTTAAACTTTTCTGATCAATTAACTTAGCTAATTTTTCGGTATCAATTACGTCAATTTTCTGTAATTCATGACTTGTTCTAAAGCCATCAAAAAAATTAAGAAACGGAATGCGACCCTTTAATGTACTTAAATAAGCTACTCCGGTAAGATCCATAACATCTTGAACACTAGAATTGGCTAAAATAGCAAAACCTGTTGCCCTAGTAGCATAAACATCTTGATGATCACCTAAAATGGATAAAGCATGTGTAGCTAAACTCCTTGAGGCCACATTAATAACGCAGGGTAATAATTCCCCTGCTATTTTATACATATTAGGAATCATTAACAGTAGCCCTTGACTAGCTGTATAGGTAGTCGTTAAACATCCTGCTTGCAGTGATCCATGTAACATTCCCGCTACCCCGGCTTCTGATTCCATAATGGAAACTTTTACTGTATCACCAAAAAAATTTTTTTCCAAAGCGCTAGCTTTTTTATCGACTAGTTCACCCATTGGTGTGGATGGCGTAATAGGATAAATACCTGCTACTTCCGTGAAATTATAGGAAACATGACTACAAGCCTCATTACCATCCATTATTTTTTTCATGCCTTTTCCTCCTCTTTTTTATCGACTAATTATTAATTTTATGATGAATTTGGGGGGTATCCCAGGTAATACGATCAAAATTATAGCCAGCATTTTTACCATAGCGAATAATATCTCTTAAAGCATTAACTGTTTTTTTATTACCTTCATAATCATGCATTAAAACTATATAAGTAGCCTTTGAACCTAAACCATTAACAACATTACTATATAATTGAGCACTACTAATATCAGTTGTATCAGCTGAAGAAACATTCCAATCATAATAATGATAACCCCACTCTAGAACTTTAGCCGCTAAAGTCGTCATAATTCCGGGATTAAAACGGCTAACTGTATTTGACGATCCTCCAACAAATCTAATAATTTTAGAATCAACACCGGTAACATTCTTTACCTTGGCTCCAATAGTAGTAATATCATTGTAATAAGTGTCAACAGAAACGTAAACAGAATAATAATTATGACTATTTCCATGTAAACCAATGGAATGACCTTCGTCAACCATTCTCTTTAATAGATAATTGTAAGCATCACTCCGATTTAACACAAAAAATGTGGCTTTTACCCCTTCTTCTTTTAAAATATCCAATACTTGGGGAGTAATACTACTGGGACCATCATCAAAGGTTAAATAAATAGTACTGCCTGAATGATTCGGTTGAATAGTTACTTTAATAGTTCTTGTGATGGTTGCTTGATTACCATTATCATCTGTAACACTATAATTTACCTGATAAGTACCCGTCGTATTAACATTAATATTATTTGTAACTTGGACTTTACTAGTCAAATCACCCGAACAATTATCGTTAGCAGAAAATCCCGATTCTTTATAAGTATTTCCCTTAATAAGATAAATGGTATTATTACCAGTTAAAGTTATTACTGGTTTTTCATCATCAATTATATTTATTGTTCGTACTACTTGAACCTTATTTTTTGATGAATCATTAACTTCATAAGTTATCTGATTATCTTTCTTTGTTACTTTTACTTTAGCCGTCAAATCACCATCATAATTATCGGTAGCCGAAAATCCCAGTTCTTTGTATTCTGTATTAGGACATACTTTAACTTCATTACCTGATACTAACACAATTTCTGGTTTAATGTCATCTATTACCGTTATCTCTCTACTAGAGGTACCTGTTAAACCATTCTTTTTAACGGTATAGTTTATTTTATAAGTTCCTAATTTAGAAGTATCAACTTTTCCTGTCACCTTAACACTAGAAGTAATATCTTTACCTAAATATCGCGCTTTATAACCTGACTCTTTATAATCTTTTGCTAACTCAATGGTCATTTCTTTTTTGCCCTTTAAAGTTATTTTCGGAGTAAAAATAAAAACCGTTAATGCTGCTAAAACAAAAACTGTTAATATTGATAAAATAATTACTCTGACAATTAATTTTTTCTTCAACTACATCACTACCTTATCATATATTATGATTATAGCATTTAATAAAGTTTTCTTCAATACATCCTTACAAGTTCTTATCTAAAATAATAAAATCCCAATCCAGTTTAAACTGAATTGGGATTTAACCTACATATCTTAATTAATAATATTTTTTAATAAATATATTTCTACTCTAGTTCAGCTAGGATAACGACATAATTTTTACCATATTTCTTGGCACATTTAGGACATGTGGTATACCACATATACCATTTCTTTATTTGGTAGTTTTTTTCATGCATATCAGCTTCAAAATCTTTGCACCATTTACCAGTATCCTTAAAAGGTCCCTCATAAACTTTACTATAAAATTTACCACTTAATGTAACATTATTAGCGCCTTTTATTTTCTTATTAACTGCTAATAATATATTCATACGCCATTTAGAAGAATGATCTGATAAACATAAATAATCTTCCATCTCAGCCTGAGCATCATCTACTTGCTTTTGTAATTTGGCCATAACCTTACCAAAATCAATTGGCATAAACATAAAAGTATGAACTTTAGCCATGATGAATTTCTTATTATTCCATTCTAATAATTTATTATCCCAATCCTTTGGTTTAAAAGGGGGACAACATATAGGTTCCTTTTCCATTTTCTCCTCCAATTTATTTTCATACAGCTTACCACAAAATTAATTTATTTTAGTAATCTGTAATCTTATTATTCTTGTATACTATTATAGCATAAATTATATTGATTCTTATCAAAAAATGATATAATAATTATAAAGATAGGAATTAAGTTATGGGATATAATAAAAAAGAGGTCATTGAAGATCTTGCATACCAACTACAACAAATCGATTATACATTGTTATTAAATTTAATAAAACCAATCGTTATTTCTTATATAGGAAATAAAGTTATTGACTTTGCACTTGCTAATTATAAATTAAAGAAAGACTATAAGCCAAAAAGCATCGGTTATATGCAAACAGCTCCCGAAATTGATACATCTTTTTCAAATTACGATACAAGTGAATTGTTAAAAAAACAGTTTGGACAATATGTTGTATATTTTATTGAAACAATTATTGATAAAATACCTAATGCTGATTTTAAATTATTACTTAATAATTTAAAAGATTTCCAAATAACATTTAATAATTTTAAATTTGAGAATTTTCTTTTAAATAAGCATACTGTTGG
>CAZHWO010000022.1:10517-14051 GCA_964536075.1 uncultured Muribaculaceae bacterium
ACCGAGGTTCATTATGCCCATAAATTAGAAATGATAGTTGGTAAAGATCGAATGGAACAACTTTATTTAAAAGCCGATTTCCTTGGACTTGTACAAGAATTAAAACAGTATGAAACTGAAGAAAAAATTATGGATTTTATGGCTGGAATGGACTTTGTTAATAAATATTTAAGAAAGAAAAATAATTTACCAATACAACAGTCAATGCTTAAAACAAAACTCATTCAAATAAATCAATTTTTAATTATGTGTTATACTAAAAAGATGGAAAAGGAACTAATAGATAAATCCATAACATTTGATGAGCTTAAAGAAAAGTTAAGCACATATATATCAATGTTAGGTGTAACTATTACTGCCAATAATAAAAGGAAATCCGAAGTTTTTAATATACAATCACTAACATCAGCCCTTAAAATTTCTTCAAACGATTTTATTAATTTAAACATTGTTTCGGAAGAATCTCCTAAAACAAAATAATACTAAAGGGTATGTAAAAATATTATTAGATAGAAAAAAACCAATATCAGATATTTCATAATTAGATAAACTTATAGAACAAACTGATAATTATATAATTGATAGAACTAAACAAGAAAAAATAAGTTTATTAAAACTTCTTACTATCTAGTAAGAAGTTTTTATTAATTAAATCAAAATTAATTACTATTATTTAACTTTTTTAGCAATATTAAATACTTTTAGATAATATAAATTTTGATTGAAATAAGTATTATCATCTTCTTTAATACCATTAGGAAGTTCTCCATATTTAATAAAACCCAATTTAGGATAAACCATGTCCGCTATTGTTCCTTTTCGAACCGATAATATTAAATATTCTAATTTTTTTTCTTTGGCTATTTCAATAACTTTTTCTATCATCATTTTAGCAATACCCATTCTTCTATAGTCTTCAGATACCACAATTGAATATAACTCACCAATGTGTTTTTTTAAATTATTTGTTTTAACCTCTAAATATATTGTTCCTACAACTTTACCTTTAACCTCGGCTACTAAATATATCCAATTACCATTATCTTGCATATGCTTTACTGATTTTTCTACATCATTTTTTATATCATTAATATCCATCGATTTAAATAAATTTCCTTTTAGATCAATATGATCCCCTAACTTCATTTTTCTTATTTTTATCATAATATGTCAAGTAGATAACTTGACTTTCACCTCTTTCTTAATAAGTAGGAAACGATCACTAACTTTGAAGATTATTGATTAATAAAGAATCTTATCACCGTTCTTAACTCATCTTTGTTATCAGAAAACTTTAAATATATCTCTCTATGATTATGAGATTTTCTTTTATAACTATTTTCCTCTATAAATTTTTCCATTTCTTTATATGTTGTATTAAATTCATCATCATATGAACCAATATGTAACATTTGAATACATAGTCCATCCTCAATTTCTTCAAATTTAGCGTCTTTAAGTAATTTAGGGGAATTCTTCTTGCTTTTTACAAGTTCAAAGGCTTTTTCTGCTAATTCATTATCGACAAAATCAGGTTTGACATGATTCAACTAAATTCTATTGGGACATTTTTTCTTATAAGTTAACTCTATTATTATTTTCTTAACAATCTTTTTCTAGCAAAATCAACATCTTTTTTTAACCCAATTTTATTGGTCATCTTGACTGCTTCTTTTAATAATTCTGTTAGATCGCCTATTGGCTTTTTGCCCGTTTCTGTTTGATATAGCCAATCCAAATATCTGTTTTTTTCTGAATCATTTGGACGACCATAAATAACTTTTTCACTATTTTTTGCCATCCAATAGCCATATTCGACATTGGTTGTAAAAGCTGGCATATGTGGTAAAAATCGCGGTATCCAAAACACTATAATATCAGAATTATATAAAGCTTCTCTTTCCCACCAAACTTGATTATCATAATTAAAGGTTCTATCATCAAATTTTCTCTCTGGCACATAAACTATACCATCAAATTCAAAAGATTCTAGTATCTCTATGGCTTCCTTTCGCCAAGTTTCAACATCTAAGCTTCTTGGCGTAGGGCCTGCCAAAAATATAGATTTTCCATCTTTTAAAACTTTTTCATCAGAATAATTTACCTTCATACTTTTATCACTCCTACGTTCAAAAAATATATTAAATTTATATGCCATATTGTAGCATATTTTTATATTTATTATTTATTGGTAACTAACTAACCTTTTGCTTATAAGTTAAAACCTCTCTTATTTTCAAATGTTTAATTGTCATTACTTACATTTTACCAATAATTTATATAATTAACAACAAAATTTTTTAAGGGGCTATTTGTGAATTCCCATCTTCCTTCTAACATCGTCAAGTTTAAATGAGGCTTTTTCTCTAGCTGAAATCGCACCGTTACTTAAAATTTCTATTAGCTCTGGACTAAATCTATACTGTTTATATTTATCCTGTATATTTAGAATAAACTTTGAAACTTCTTCGGCCACACAATTTTTAAATTCAAAATAAGTAGATGTTTTATATTTTTCTTCAATACTAACAATACTCTTATTTGTTATAACCGATAAGATGGCAATTAAATTAGATATTCCTGGTTTATTTGTTTCATCAAAATATATTTTATTTTCACTATCGGTTGTTGCACTCATAATTTTCTTTTTTGTGATCTCAATATCATCAAGAATAAATATAGTACCTTTATCATCTTTAGGAGCTGATTTACTCATCTTTTCTAATGGATTGCGTAAATTCATTATTTTTGAGCCAATTTCTGAGATATAGTATTCAGGCAGTTTAAATGTTTGACCAAATTTTTTATTAAATCTTTCTCCTAAATCTCTAGTCATTTCTATATGTTGCTTTTGATCAGCTCCAACTGGTACGATTTGGGCATCATATAAAAGAATATCTGCCGCCATTAAAGTCGGATAAATAAACAAACCTAAGTCTACCCCATCAGTACCTAATTTCTCTTTTTTGGACTTATATTGTGTCATTCTAGATAACTCCCCAACCCGACATTGAAACGCCATTAAAAAGCCTAGCATTCCATGTTCATTAACATCACTTTGAATGAAGAAATTAGTGTATTTAGGGTCAACTCCACAAGCTAAGTATGTTGCCGCTAAATCTAAAATGGTTGTATGAATTTGTTTAGGATCTTGATAAGTAGTTACTCCATGCATATCAGCAATAAAAATATATGAATCATATTGCTTTTGCAAATTTACAAAATTTTTAATGGCCCCAATATAATTTGCCAATGTGAAAGATCCTGTTGGTTGAACACCTGTAATCATTACTTTTTTCATTTTTATTTTTCCTTTCAACAAAAAAACATATGGTTTTTATCTTTTCCCATATGTTTAAATATATATTACACATGGGCAAGCGAAAATTCACTTACCCATAAGATTTTTTATCTTAATAGTAAGTGTTAAATTCTAACTTGCCACCATTTCTTTGAATTTGACATAATACTACTTCCTTTCAATGTAATAATTATATATTATTATATGCATTTTTGTCAAACTTTTATATTTTT
>CAZHWO010000023.1:0-13096 GCA_964536075.1 uncultured Muribaculaceae bacterium
GTGGCTTTTTTATCAAAATTTTCACGTGATACTGCTGAATATTTAATTGCTTTAACATTTCCTGGTCCATTAACTCTAGTTTCAGAAAAATTTAAAACAGTAACACCGTTTATTGTGTCTGACATAATGTCCCCTCCTTTACGCCTCTTCTGGTTTTGAAAGTTCTCTTAATAAATTCTTAATTCTTGTCCACTCTTCATCCGTAGCAATACTACCTAATACTGGTTTACCATCGACTCTCTCAACACTTGCTACATAAATAGTTACATTACCCGCTTCGTCTACCTCATTCTTCGTATATATAATATATTCTTTCTTCGTATCCTCAAATTCAAAAGATAATAATACTTCCACTTCATCAATAGATCCATCCTCTAAAACAATTGAAAGCATTTTTTTATCATTATCCATTAATTGTTCCCTCCTTATTATTTTATATCTATTACCATTTTAACATATTTAAAGAAGATTTCAACTATTTATTTACTTTTTTCGAACATTTTTAATGATTTTAAAAATAAAATAGCTAGTTTCGTACTAACTATTTTATTCTTAAACAAAAAATTCGTATAAAGCTCGGAGAAAAGTACCACCATATCGTCCCAAGTTAAGGAAAAACTTTAGGTAAATATCTAACACCATACTTCCGAAAGGAACTAAACAAAGTAATAAAATAACTTTGATTATCTTATTTTCGCTTAAAAGGCACATAATTTCCCATTACTGACTCTTCTAATAGCTGTCCCAAAACTGCGTCCGACATCCATTAAACTTTTTATTAAGGATGAAAAAGAATTAATTAGGGTTCCTGATATACTTAGTCCTCCTTCGATTAACAACATTTGTTCTTTATGTAATATCTGCATATTTCCTCCTAACGGCACTTAAGCGGGCGGACAAAACCATCCACAATCCCGATGCCAAAAACGGCTAAAGCGGCTAAGCCGAGACAGGCCCAAAGGGATAAGCCCCCTTCAATTTTTTCTAATTCTTCTTTTTTTATTTCTTTCATATTCCACCTCTTTCTTTTTTTCTTATTATAAAAATAATATTCTTGTCGTTTATCCCATACTTTCTACTTTAATTTTTTGATCAAACAAATCACTATTATCAAAACGATGTGAGATATATATAATGGTTGCATTTTGGTAAAAGTTAAAAATATTTTTTAAAATTTGCCTTTCCCGCGGTATATCTATTTCACTTAAAGCCTCATCAATAATTACAATATTTTTCTTTTCTAAAAATAGCCGGGATAAGATAATTCGCTGCCTTTCACCCCCTGATAAATTATGACCATTCTCTTCCAGTAACATATCATAACCCAAAAGATGATCTTTAATAATTTGATCAGCTAGCGATAATTTCATCGCCGCTAAAAATTGCTCATCGGTAACTTTTTTATCTAAAACAACATTATTATAAATAGAGTCCGTAAATAAAATTTCATTTTGGGATAAGTAATTAACATTATCTCTTAATTCTTTAATATTATAATCATTAATATCTTGATTATTAATAAATAACATATCCCGGTCTAATTTAAAATATTGAAGCAGTAATTTTACAAGGGTACTCTTACCATTTCCTGATTTTCCATATAATATTACCTTTGATCCTTGTTTAATTGTTAGATTTAGATCTTTTAGGAGATTATCCTGACCATTATAACTATACGATAAATGTCGAACATCAATATTACCTTTAAGCTCCTGCCTAGAATACTGATCATTGGCCATTAAAACTTCTTTCGGCATTATTAATAGTTCTTTAATTCGCTTGATAGCTACTTTTGTTAACCGATAGGAAAGATTAAAGTCAATAACATTCTTGATAGGATTGAAAAAATAAACAAGTAAACTATTATAAGCAATTAAATCACCTAAAGTTAACTTATTATTAACAACTAATAAACAACCAACCATCATAATAAATACTAAACCCCCATCACTAATAAGGTCTTTATTAAATCGCTGAATATTAAAAATGTTCATAAATTTACGACTGTTATTAATGAATTGATTATAAAATCCTTGAAACTGTCTCTTAACAAAATTCTCTAGTTTTGATCCTTTTATGGTTTCATAGCCACTCAAAGTTTCCACTATATAACTATTTATCTTAGCACTATATTCATAATTTAAATCAATATATTTATCTAAAAAATAGTTATAAATAAGGACGATAATGATATATATGATCATCATTGTAACAGCAATTAAAGTTAATAAAGAACTCATTAAATATAGAAAGATAAAAACCATAATAATAAGTAATAAATCGACAAATAAGGTAAGGAAAAGGTGGCTTATTAGTTCTTTTATATTACTTAAATCATTGATTCTCGATAAGACCTCACCAGTTGTCTTATTTTTATAATATAGATAAGGAAGTGAAATAAGATGATTATATATATGAGTAATTAAGGTCTGATCTAATTGATGATTGATATTATTTAGTAGTTTATTACGAAATAAATCCATAAATGATTTTAAAATTATAACTAAACTAACTATTCCCATAATAATCCATAAACTATTTTTATTATTTCTTGATATAGTACTATCAATCATTAATTTCAGAGTAAGTGATGTAGCAATATTAAGTAATGTATATAAAATAGATAAAAGAAAAATCATAATAAAAGTCTTTTTCTTATCTCTTATAAAGGTTGATAATATAGTTAACAAAGGATCCTTCTTTTCCAGTATAGGGAGTTTTTTTCTTGGACGAAGAAGAAGATAGTATTGATTGGTAATTTTGGAAAAATCATTAAAATGATATTTTACTATTCCTCTAGCTGGATCAGCTACTGTTAACTGCTTTTTAACCTGATTAATGTCATGAATAACTACAAAATGTTGATAATTTTTATTTATCGTAACATGAGCAATACAAGGAAGTAAACGATTATCTAAATTATTAAAATCGCCTTCTACTCCTTTTGCATCAAAACCTACTTCTTTTGCTGCTTCCATTAAGTTATAAGCATTAACACCACGTTTCGTCGTCTTACTTAATTCCAATAAATATTCTTTTGAAACGCTACCACCATATGTTTCAATAATTGTCATTAACGAACTAACGCCACAATCTTTTAAACCATCCTGTCTTACACATATATATTTTTTGATCTTTTTTCACCTCCTCACTACTATTATTACGAATAATTTATCGTTACCCCTAAATTTTTGCAAAAAAAAAGATTATTTTTTTTCTTTAAAATAATCTTCGATTACATCATAGTCACAATATGGGATAAACTGATCTTCGATAGCCATGTAATTATCCCGACCTTTACCGGCAATAAAAATGATATCATCAGCTTTTGCTAGAGATAAACCGCGATATATGGCTTCCTTTCGGTTAGTTACCACTTCATAATTTTGCTTTTTACTTTTACCAATCATTTCTTTAATAATCTCTTGCGGGTCTTCGTACCTTGGATCATCCATCGTAAAGATAACTATATCACTACCATTTAAAACGGCTTTTCCCATCAATGGTCGTTTTTCCTTATCTCTTCCTCCCGCTGATCCAGTAATGGTAATAATTCGACCTTGTTTAACTTTCGTAAAATAGCTTAAAACCTTTCTAAGCGCATCGGGAGTATGAGCATAATCTAGAATAATTTTATATTTTTGGCCAAATTTTAAATCTTCTAACCGACCGATAATATAAATATCGCTAATCCGGTTGATTATATCATTAATATCTAATCCCAACCTTACACATAAAATAATCGCCGCTAGTAAATTATAAACATTAAATTCCCCAACTAAAGGACTCGTAATATGGTAGCTTTCTCCATCTAATTTAAATTTTATCAGTGTTCCTTGATTATTATTTTGATAACTAATTAACTTTATATCCGCTTTGCTGGTTCCATAAGTATAAACCTGAGCCAGGCAAACTCTTTTTATTTGATGGTAGTACTGATCTTTTTTATTTAGAACTGAAAAACCGTCTGGTCTGGTTTTTTGAAATAGCATGCTTTTACAAGCCACATAATTATCAATGGTTTTATGAATATTTAGATGATCTTGCGTAATATTCGTTATTAAACTAGCATTAAACCAAAGACTATCTATTCGTTTACGAAAAAAAGCTTCGCTAGAGGCTTCCATGACTATATATTCTACTTGTGCCTTTTTAGCCATATCCGCATACCGATAAAGATCTGCGATAGCTGGAGTGGTATTCTTATTGTCTAAATGGGTATCTTTATAACTTACCCCATTCGTCCCAATATACATACAATGATCTTTCCCAATTAATGTTTGAATAATCGTGGCTACCGTGGTTTTACCATCCGTACCAGTTATCCCAATTAGTTTTAAATCTTTAAAAGGATCATCATAGAACTTAATCAATAAACTATTTAAAGCCTCATTAGGATTTTCCACTTTAACAGTAGGAATATCATAATCAACATCATGACCAACAACAATAGCCACTGCTCCTTTCGCAATGGCTTCTTCAATATATTCATGTCGATCCGCAGTTACTCCCATGATACAAACAAACAAATCACCTGGTTCAACATCTTTAGAATTAGTTTTTATTCCCGATATTAATACCTCACTATCGGACTCACATAAATCACTTAGTTTTTTCAATACCATTACCCCTATTAGTAATTAAATATGTCCCAGCGATCATTAATATGACCATTATTATCACATAACTATAAATATTTAATCCTGTTTTAGGGTTAGTAGAAGTGTTAATAACGACATCAACGGTATATGTTTTAGTCGTTGAACCATTAGTTACTGTAAATTTTAAGGTACTGTTATTATTGACGGTTACACTATTAGAAGTAACGGGATTGCCATCCTGTGTAACGGCTACTGTTGCAGTAGTACTTGTTGCTACATAAGTAAAATTAAGCGTTTTGGCTCCCGTAATATTTAAAGTATAATTTTCGGTTGTACTAACAAAATTTAAAGTATAACCAGTAAAAGTCAAACTACTTAAAGTTGCATCAGTTGTAGTCGGCGTTGGTTCTTCAACATTATAAGCTTTAGTAACCTCAGGAGCAGTAATACTACCATTACCTAAAATATTATTAATTTTAACAATGACATTTTTATCCGGATCACTTATCGTAAAACGAAAGGTTCCAATCTCCTTTTGAATTGTAATATTATTTAAAAAATTTAATGAGAAACTACCATTACCAACACTATTAACACTAATATCGGTAGGGTTAGTGTTCACAAAAGTATAATCACTAATATTGGTTAAATCTAAATCACCCGCTAGATTTTCCATCGTCTCTGTACCTGGAACAAATACAATATCACAATCAAAGGATGTGGATGTAATAGTATCGGGACAATCTAAATTTATATTAAAAGCCCACGTTTTTAATGGCCATAGCAAAAATACCACCAATATTGATAATTTAATAAACTTCTTTAATTTCACCATATCTCACCTATCTTACTATATTAGTATACCATATATTTTTAAAAACAACACCAATATTTCTCACTTTTATTAAAAAAGATGTCTAATCTAAAATAGACATCTTCACGATTATTTGATAATCATCCTCTTGAATTTGACCGGCAAAACTACTTTTTTCTAGATTGTCAAATGTAGCTAAAAGTTCCTTAGCTAGTAACTCTTTATTACTATCTAAAATAGCTTTTATAGAAGCATTATCTGTTTCAAAGTTAATGACAATACGATCAGAAACATTAAAATTAGCTTCTTTTCTAAATACCTGACATTGTCTAATAATATCTCTTAAGATACCTTCTTTTTTAAGCTCCATAGTTATATTCGTATCTATAGCAACTTCAATATTATCTTGATGCGTTAAAGAAATATTTTCTTTTTCTCTAAAAGTTATAGTGAAGATTTCTTTAGGTAGTTCTTGTTCATAACCTTTTAGTTTAACCAAACTATTTTCTTTAAGACTATTCATAAGTAATTGCCTTTCCTCTTTTGATAAATCATTAATTAAGTCTTTGACTTTATTAACATCACCTTTTAGGATAGCGCCCGCTTCTTTAAAATTAAGAACAACATAGTTTTCTTGTAGCTCTTCAAAATCATCAAGTATAACTAGTTCTTTGACATTTAATTCGCTTAAAATAATATCTTTATATTCTCCCAGATTAATCTTCTTGGCTTTTAGATATAATTTGGCCAAGGGCTGACGCACCTTTATTTGTTTATCATTACGAATTTGTAATCCTAAAGTAATAATGGTGCGAATATAATCTGTTTTATTAATAATATCATCGTTAATAGTTAGGTTACTAACATTGGGCCAAGTACTTAAATGGATCGATTCTTCTGTTAAATGATCATACTCTTTAATAATATGTTGCCATATATATTCTGTTATAAAAGGTACAATCGGAGCCATAATTTGCGAGCCTTTTTTAATGGCATTAAATAAAACATAGTAGGCATTTTTCTTGTCAAAATCATCTTCACTTTTCCAAAATCTACGGCGATTAATCCGAATATAAAAATTACTTACCTCATCATTAAATTTATCAAATAAATCACATACTAATTTCGTATCATGATCTTCCATAGCCAAAGTAGCTCTGTTAACAAAATTATCCGTAATTTTGATTAACCATTTATCCGTTATATTTAAATCACAAAGCTCTGGTTCATAATTAGCTAAATCAATCTTATCAATTGAAGCATAGGTATTAAAGAACACACTCATGTTAAAATAAGCCATTAATTTTTTCTTCGCTTCTTCTAACATATTAAAACCAAAGCGTACATCATTAATTGGTTTTGTCGCTAAATAAGTAAGCCTAATCGCATCAGCACCGGAAGATGCCGCTACATCATTAAAAGTTAAACCATTTTTATCTGACTTCGAGAATTTACTACCATCTTCCTTAACCACCATACTAGTTGTACCAATTGACTCATAAGGAGCACAACCTTCTAAAACCGTACTCATAAATAGTAAAGAATAAAACCATAATCTAATTTGTTCATTACCCTCAACCACATATTCTGCGGGAAAATATTCCTGCCAATATTCATGATCAGTAAAATATTTTAAAGTGGAAAAAGGTACGATACCGGCATCTAACCAAACATCCCCTACTTGCGGAATGCGGGATACCACTTTACCACATGCGGGACAGTTAATTCTAACTTCATCAATCCATGGTCGGTGCAATTCCTTTAATTGATCGACAACTTTTTGATCAATCGCTTTCTCTCTTAGTTCGTCTTTTGACCCAATGACTTCTAAATGACCACATTCACATAAATAAAAGGGTAATGGCAAACCATAAAATCGTCTTCGAGAAATATTCCAATCCCCCATATTCTGTAACCAGTCATGCATTCTTTTACCTTGATATTCTGGATTATAAGTAACTTTAGCCGCATTGTTGATTAATTCATCACGAATTACATCAACATCAATGGCCCACTCTTCGACTAATCTAAATAAAATATCTTCTTTACAACGCCAGCAGAAAGGATAACTGTGCTTTATTTTATGGACCAGAAATAATTTATGACGTCTTTGTAATTCTTCAAAAATTTCATCATTAACTTCTTTCGCTTGTTTACCAGACAAGAAGCCAAAGCCTTCTAAAATCGTCCCATTTTCATCTATCGGCATAATTTTAGCTAACCCTAATTTTTCACCTAGTTCAAAGTCTTCAGCTCCACACCCAGGAGCAATATGAACAATCCCTGAACCATCCTCACTTGACACTTCATCCCATAAAATAATGTTATGATTGACATCTTTTTGAGCGTCAAATTCTGGAAAACAAGTTTCAAAGCTTTTACCCTCTAAATCGGATCCTTTAAAATTAGCAAGAATATCTCCTTCACTCTTAAATCTTTTAATGAAGACATCCTGACATAGTAATATTTTATCTTCTTCATTAGGCATTTTAACCACGACATAATCAAAATCAGGGTTAACCGCTAAAGCTACATTGGAACTTAACGTCCAAGGCGTTGTTGTCCACACTAAAGCTTTATAATCCTCACCAATCACTGGTAGTTTAAGGAAAACTGCTTGATGTTCGACATCATGATAAGAGCCTGACATTTCATGTTCGGATAAACTCGTACCACATCTGATACACCAAGGCATCGGTTTATAGGTTTGTTTAATCATTTTTTTCGCATGACACTTCTTTAAAAAATACCAAATAGAAGTAATGTTTTCATCAGTTAAAGTATAATAGGAATTATCCCAGTCCATCCATTGACCTAATCTTTTCGATTGCTCCGTAATAATGCCGGCATATTTTCGAACGCGTGCCACACAAGCTTTTGTAAAATTATCTAGACCATAATCTTCAATATCTTTTTTCGTTTTAAAACCTAGGTCCTTCTCTACTTCTACTTCGACCCACAATCCTTGACCATCAAAGCCATTACGATAATGAGAAGTATAACCATTCATAGCTTTATATCTTAAGAAACAGTCTTTTACACTTCTTCCCCAGGCATGATGGATACCCATTTGATTATTAGCGGTTATTGGTCCATCAATAAAACGATATTTTAACCCATCTTTATTTTTAGCTAGTAATTTGGTAAAAATATTCTCTTCTTCCCAATATTTTAATATTTCTTTCTCATTATTAACAAAATCATAGTTTGTTCCCATTTTTTTATTCATCTTATCCCTCCAAAAAAAAGACCTCATCCTCTAAGGACGAAATCTTTCGCGGTACCACCTTAATTTATGGTATAATTACCATACACTTAATACTATAACGCGTTACCGTTTTTATCTTATCCATAAAACCAAATGGCAGTGATTTTAATTAAATTACTTAATCGCTTAAATCGCACCGTTACCTAAGCTCTCTCATATTGTTCATTTAATTACGTCTTCCATATCTGTTTTTTATATGCTTGTTAGTATAACATAACTGTTATTTTAAATCAAGTATTTCTATTTCTTCCACCACGACTAATTGTTGTTCAATAATCGATTTCAATTTTTTCTTGAATATTCGCATATTTCTTTCTAAAGTTTCCTGATTCATTTCTAATCTCTCGGTTTTTATTAAAGCTTCATTAACAATTCTTGAAGCGTTTTTCCTAGCTTCATCAATAATCAAATTAGCTTCATCACTAGCTAATCGTTTCATATTATCACTAGTTACTTGCGCTTGATATATGGCTTTCTTCAAAGTATCTTCTATATTCTTATAATATGAAAGTTCATGATTTAGGTTATCAAGTTCTTTTTTTTGACCTTCAATTTTCTTAATCATTACCTCTGTTTGGGTAATAACTTCTTCGACAAATTGATTAACTTGATAAGGATTATAACCATTTGCGACAATACTAAATTTATCCATATTCTTCACCTCAATTAGGAAAGATTATCTTAAAAATCAAATTCGTCTTCGTCTTTTTCTTTAATTTTCTTGGATGTTTTGACATCTGTTTCATTAGATATTTTACCTTCAACATTAATATTATTAGGAGTACATAAGAAAATTCCGCCCCCTAGTTTTTGTAAACTTCCCCCAATAGCGTATAAAGTACCAGTTAAAAAATCAACAATTCTTTTGGCTTGATCGGGTGTTACTCTCTTTAAATTAACCACAACGGCATTCCTATTTTTTAAATAATCCGCAATTTGCTGTGATTCTGAATAAGCCCGCGGTTCTAAAAGCATCATCTTATTACCGGTCATAGAAGTTTCTTTAAACCCATCTTTAGTTTCATAATATTCATCTTCCATTTTATTAGGTTCCTTTTCATCTTCATCATTACCAAATATTTTTTTTATTTTATCAAAAGCCATGTTTTCTTATCCTCCTATAACATATCTATATTTTATCACTTACTAAAATAAATATCAACATTAATTAAACCAAGAATTAACTATATCAGCATTATTACTTAAAGGTTCCGGATTAGGTTTATCTAATTTAATAGCTATCGGTACCTTAAAAGCATTACCAAACGCCATACAATTCCCCGGTTGTAATGATTTAATTACTTTAACTAGCTCTTCACTAATATTAGGTAACATCTCTGATACATATAATAGATCTTTGGGATGTAGCATACGAAAGACTAAAAAATTACTACATTGCGAAATACAGGTATCACTTAGCTCTGACGGTCTTTGGGTAATTAAACCTAATAGTAATCCATATTTACGCCCTTCTTTGGTAATTCGCTCAAAAATATTATACCCTAATAAATGATTATCCAGATCATTTTGAACATAACGGTGAGCTTCTTCAATAATAATATGTATAGGTTGCGAACCTCTTATTGGTAAAGATACCTCGTATTCTAATAGCATCTTCGAAATAATCTTCGTCATTACTTTCGCAATTCGATCGTCCACATAGTTAATATTAAAATTAACAATTTGAGCCCACATATTCCCATTAATGGTTCGTAGATTATTAACATACGTCTTCTTATCAACAATTTCTGGATAATCAAAGAAAGTACTAATATTACTATTAACTAAAGAATGAAGTCTCACTAATAAGGTATTAGCATAATCAAAAACTTTATCGCTCTTTAAAATCCCCTCGGAAATAAGCGCAAACTCCATGGCATTCTCTAAATCTTTTAAACTATATTGAAAATTCTCATCCGGCATATTTAATTCATATTCCGGTAAGACAAATTGGGATAAAAATTCAATAATTCTTTCCATCTCTTGAATCTTACCTTGATCATCAACATATAATAATTGTTTTAACGGACGATTATAGCCTGGTTGCACAATAATCGTATTTAAACTTAATTCTTCGGTGTTAAATTTACTTAAAATGGCTGTTACTTGATCACGAATCTTACCCGAAGCTGTCCCACTTAATAAAATATCTAAAATAGCGCGCGAAATAATATCATTTTTATAACTAGTTACTTCACCATTATAGTTAGTTAAAACAGTTACTAAACGTAAAGCCTTTTCAATAATAGGTAATTGCGCATGTTCACTGGCTCCTAATAATAAAGCCAAATCATCAATATCTAAAAGCCATACGGGAATCTTTAGTATTTCTCCTTCTGGATTAACTAAGTTTGTCGTATATGCTTTGTAATTTAGCGATGGTGAAACATCAGTAATTCCTTTTAAAGCATTATGATATTCACCGTAAGCATCAAAAATAAAGAAACTCGATTTATTTGGGGGATTCTTACTGGTTAAAAAGATATTTTGTAAAATCCTGGCAACAGAGAAACTTTTCCCTGATCCGGTATTACCAATAATAGCAAAATGATTACTGAAAAAATTATTAATATTAACATTAATTTTGTAACCATTATAAACCGTGGAACCACCTAAATATATCTCACGATTATCAGCAATTATCTGATTACCAAGAATTTGGGATAATTCCATCGAATTAATAATACGGACTACTGATTTAAAGGATGGTTTAACAATACTGCCCGGAATAAAAAGGTTATTATCTAAACTACCAACAATACTTATCTTAGCCGTATCTCCAGCAATATCTAATATCTCACCAACAATTTTTTTATCATTATCTTCAAAAATAACATGAACATTAATTAAATTGGCTTGATTAGCAATATCAATACTTAATTTAACAGAAACAATATTTTTTTCAATCGCAATTATTTTACCTATCATTATCTTCGCCCACTTTTCTATTCTAAAGATAATTATAGCAAGAAAAATTAAATTATTCAATAGAAAAAACCAGTAAACTGGTTTAATTAATTCGGTATTGCTGATCAAGCGAAATAACCTTTTGCTTAGCCCGATCATCTTTAACTTGACCAAACGAAGCCATAACCGCTTTCTGACCAAGCGAATCTCCTTTATGTAGGACTAAATACTCACTTTTCAAAGTATAATCAGTAACATTATTTTTAATAGTAGCTATTCTATCATCATCCAAGATTGATAACGCCGACCTTAACAAGCACTGTCTGGCAATAGCCATAGCGCCTCTTTTTGGTTTCTTAAAATCTAAATCGTTGGTATTTAATAACTCCACCACTTGGTAATTGGCTTCTGGATAGGCAAACAGATTTTTTATTTCTTCAAATATTAGCGGATTAATACCCATTAAATCAAAGATAAACTTCGAACCAAAGTAAACATCATCAGAAACAGTAAAACTATTGGCTAGTAAATCACGTTCAATCTCGGTGCTAATTAAAGCTAAATTATATTTAATAATGGTTAAATCATTCCAGTAATTACTATATTTAATATCCTTTTTATATTCTTCCATTAAATATAAAAACATATGGAGAAAATCTCTTTCAACAGTTCTTTGAATCTTATTGTTTTTCTCAGTATCTTTATTAATACTATTAAAAATATTTTCAGCACTTTCTTCACCTGTTAAACTTTTAATAATTCCCATAATTGGTTCAGGAATATCATCTTCAGATATAGTAAAACTATTAAATAAAGAATTCGTCAATTTAGACAAAACTCTGCGGTAAATCATGTTATCGCTTGATTCAAATAAGAATAAATCATTTTTACTAGCTCGACTAAGACTTATCTTCCGAAAAAGTTTTAAATCAGTCATTGAAGCTTCTTGAGATAGCATGTAGTTTATTAATTCCCCAAGCTTGTCCTCCGTTAAATATGGATCTTTATACTGTTTAGCCTCCTCATCCATATAAGGTTCTACACTTGTGAGTGTTTTTTTATATAAAGGACTATCTTTTTGTTCGTTGATTTCCAGGTAACATAAATGATGGATCCCTTTTTCAATCATCATCGCTTGATAAATAAATTCATTAATTAAATCTGAATCACGGGAACTTAATTCTTTTATTAACAAAAGCCACACCCCCTTTTTAATTGTCAATTATTATAACATATATTTTAGCATTTGAAAAGTTTTTTTATCAATTAAAAAATCCTTATAATAAGGACTATTTTTCATTATGGCGTCCTGGCAGGGATTTGAACCCCGGACCGATGCCTTAGAAGGGCATTGCTCTATCCAGCTGAGCTACCAGAACATCTACCGGACGTACATCCAGTATACTATAATGTTCCAAATTATTCAAGATTTTTTTTATTGATAACTTTGATTATAAATGGAAATATTAAGTGTCCGCACATTTCATTACCTAAACAATGTACTTT
>CAZHWO010000024.1:0-2131 GCA_964536075.1 uncultured Muribaculaceae bacterium
CCTCCAATAAAAGCCTATAATTAGAAAAGATAAACCTTATGTCACTATCATGCAAAATTTATGTTAATAGGCAGTCTATCCCAAGCGCTTTTTTTCCAGAATGGGCTAGTGGATATAAATATATTTAAATTGTCAATAAGAATTAACTTTAATAAAGTATAAAATGAAATGAAAAAATAATTAACCCTTGTTTTTAAAATAATTACATGATCAGTATTTTAGATACTGATCTTTTTATGATTATATTTAATTTAATAAAATAAATGTTATTTTCATTTTATCGACATATATTTTTCTTGTAAATTATAGTATAATGATGGTGGTGATAAAAATGTATAAAAAAGTAGTCGTTTTTGGTGGAGGAACAGGTATTTCTTATCTTCTAAAAGGTTTAAAAGACTTTCCCGTAGCCATAACGGCCGTCATAAGTGTCTCAGATGATGGTAAATCAACAGGAACTTTAAGAAAAGAATTTAATACGCCAGCCGTTGGTGATATTCGAAAAGTTATTTCTAATATGTCTAATATTGACCCGGAAATTAAAGAGTTAATTGAGTATCGTTTTAAGACTAATAGTGATTTAAATGGTCATCCAATTGGTAATTTAATACTAACGGCTATGTTAGATATTAGTGGTAGCTTAAAAGACTCTATCAATGCTTTATCTAAATTATTGGATGTTAACCATACTATTTTACCATTATCGGAAGATAAACTTACCTTAGTTGGGAAGACTAAAGATAATGAAATAGTCGAAGGAGAAGCTAATATAACGGCTTCTAAAAAACAATATGCCGAAATTTTCTATAAAGAAGAACCTCATGTTGTTAAAGAAGTGCTAGCGGCCATTAAAACAGCTGATTTAATTATTTTAAGTATGGGTAGTTTATACACCAGCATTATTCCTCATTTAATCTGTGCGGAAATAAATGAAGCGTTAAAAAATAGTAAAGCTGAAATAATGTATTTATGTAACGCTATGACGCAACCAGGAGAAACGGATAATTACGGTGTTAGTGACCATATCCAAGTATTGAACAAATACTTATACCCATCTAAAATAGATGTCGTTATTGCTAGTAATTCTAAAATAAAAGAAGACATTCGTAAGAAATACGAAACAGAAGAGCAGAAAGATCCGGTCTTTATTGACTATGAAAAAATCAAAGAATACGATGTTAAGCTTATTGAAAGTGATTTATTAACTACGGAAGATGGCACCTTAAAACATAATAGTTTAAAATTAAGCAGCCTGGTTTTTTCTTATTTAATGGGTGATTGAGATGTCGTTTACTAATAATATTAAGAATGAATTAGCTAAACAACCTAGCTCTAAGTTAGAATACATGGCTGAATTATCGGGATATATCCGTAACAATGGTTTATATACGAGTAAACAATTAACGCTTATAACCGAAAATATCTCGATTGCCAAAAAATTATATATCATGATTAAAGATGTTTATGATGTTAAAGCTAGTATTGAGATAAAAAATAATACCAGTTTTAAACGCAAGAAAATATATTTCGTTGAGGTTAATGATAAAGTTCCTTTGATTTTAAAAGACTTATCTGTTACTGATGAAAAACTAAGATACCTAAATAAAGTTAAAGATTATCTCATTGATTCTGAAGATTTGATCAGATCATATTTAAGAGGTGTTTTCTTAGCCAAAGGAAGCATTAATGATCCCAAGACTAGTAGATATCATCTGGAAATACTAACTACTTATAAAGATGAAGCCTTAACTATTCAAACCTTACTAAATATGTTTTATTTAAATAGTAAAATTATTCCTCGCGAAAAAGGATATATGATTTATTTAAAAGAAGCTGAAAAAATAGGGGACTTTATTCGCATAATTAATGCTAATAATGCTGTTATGTATTTTGAAGACATAAGAATTTATCGTGATCATAAAAATATGACTAATCGCTTAAATAATTGTGAACAAGCTAATATTGATAAAGTTGTTGAAACAGCCAATAAACAGATAGAAGATATCAATATTATCAAGAATGAACTAGGTATCGACTTTTTAGATGAAAAACTTCAAGAAGTTATTGAATTTCGCTTAAAATATCCTGATGCATCACTTCAAGAATTAAGTGAAATTATTAGTTTAGAAAC
>CAZHWO010000024.1:2231-6727 GCA_964536075.1 uncultured Muribaculaceae bacterium
ACTTAACAAAAGAAGAGTTATTAAAATATTATCGTGGATTAAAAAGATCGGCTCTTTTAAGTGCGAAATCAATAAAAAACAGATCATTAACAAAAGCCGAGGAAATTACAGATGATAAAAAATTAGGCGAAATAAGCAGAAAAATATATTCAGCCAAGCAGACAATTAAAGGGAAAATAGAAAGAACTTATTATTCATTGACTTTAGATAGTGAAAGATTGCCTGATTATTATGAGGCTTTAAGAGAACTCGATGATTTAATGGATAAAAAAAGACCTTTTATTGGATTGAAAAAGACTCTTCACCCAGTGATTTACGGATCTATTGTATGTACAAGACTATCAAGAGACCAAGAATTAATTATTATTAACAAAGATCAACGGAAGATATATGCTGATGATACCATTATATATGCTTTTACCCATGTTGGACGATATGATGTTGAAATAATAACCGAGATAATTAAAAAACCATACTGTTTAATTGCTGGTGATCCAGAAGTTATGTATAGGACACCTGATGGTTTTGCCATGCTATGTAACGGTGTAGAATATGTTAATACTGATTCAAAAAGTGATCGAAAAGTTTGTTTCCATAATATGGTAAGAAATTTAAAACAGGAAATGAGTGTAGTCATTGCTCCAGAAGGAATATGGAATGCAAGTAGAAAATTTAAAAACTCGAGTAAACCATGTTTAGATATTTATGATGGTGCTATTGACGCAGCCTTTATAACTGAGAAAGATATTGGAATTATAGGAATAGAGCAATATGGCAATCAATTTATAGCTTATATTGGAGAACGATTTAATATAAAGAAATATAAGTATGGTTATAAAGATCAAGAATTAGCTAAAGAAGAGGCTAAGTTAGAACTAAGAGATCGTCTAGCAACTGCTAAATGGTGTGTCTGGGAATACAAAAGTCAGATAAGTGGTATAGAAAAAAGGACAGATATTCCTGATAATTATTGGGATGGATATGTTAATAATCGTATTGCTGAATGGACTGATAAAAATGGTAAACCATACTATGACGATAAAATAATAGAATCTAGAATTTACCAAAGAAAAGATGAAATAGATGAAGATGAAGTATATAGTTTTATAGATGAAAAATTTAAACCTAAACTAAATAATGTTTTTTTATTAAGAAAACATTATAATAAACATGATAAAATTGAAAGATAGGAAACCATAAAATTTTCTATCTTTTTTAACTAATTTATCTTTTTCATGTTATACTAACCATAGTAGGTGATTTTTATGACAAGTCTATATTTTCCTATTTGTGCAGCGGGAATAGCTATCTTGCTAGCTCTGAATTTTTTTTCAAAAAAAAGAGTCAATAATGCCGAGACTAAACTATATTCATATCTTTTATTAATTAATCTTTTTGAAACAATAGAAAACTGTATAACCATTTATGTAGTCAAGTCATATGGAATGGTAAAATCTCTAAACTTTTTATTTAGAATAGACTATTTATTAATTTTTAGTTGGGTGTGGATTCTGTTTTTGTATGTATATCACATATCAACTAAAGGGATTGATCTTAAAAAAACAAAATTAGTCTTAATATCGTCTGTCTTTAGTATAATAACCTTCATAGGACTAATATTTTCCAGATTTAATGTTATTAGTCATGGACAGATTATTGATACAAACGGTACTGCTGCTAATATTGTTTACTTAGGGTGTGCTATTTATGTATTATTGATGGTTTTCTTTATAACTAGATCTTTGGTAAAGAATATTAGTAACATAAAAAATAAAAAATATATTCCATTATATTCTCTAACTGGATTAGCTATTGTTGCCCTTGTTTTAAGACAAATTAATCCAACCTTGGTTTTAGAACCCCTTGTCATGGCATATGTTAACTTAATCATGTATTTTACGATAGAGAATCCCGACTTAAAACTTCTAGAAGCCATAAAAAAATCCAAAGAAGAAGTAGATAAAATAAACATTGATAAGTCAAATTTTCTGTTTAATATTACTGAAGATATGAAAAAAAATCTAATTGATATAGATGAATATATTGATATGAGTCTAATGGAAAAAGATGCTCAAATTATTAAAGAGAATCTTTACGAAGTAAAAAATATTATCAACTCTAGCGAAAGATCCATTAATAATACCCTTGATATCAGTGAAGAGGATGCTTTAAAAATTAGAAAAATTGATAATAAATATAATATAACCAATATTATTAAAGAAATCATCATTCAAACTCAAGCAAAAGTGGATAAAAATGTTGATTTTCGAACGGAAATTGAAAATAATTTACCAGAATATTTATATGGTGATTCCGTTAAACTTAAACAAATATTAATTACCTTATTAGATAACTCTACCGCAAATACTAAAGAAGGTTTTATTGAATTAAAAATAAATAGTGTTACCAAATATAATATCTGTAGATTAATTATTAGTGTAGAAGACTCTGGTAACGGTATTGATAGTACGGTAGTTGAAAACATTTTTAATGACAATACCGCTAATGATGATTTTATGGCTAAAAATTTAAATCTAAAGAATGTTAATAAAATAATTCACCTAATTGGGGGAACTTTCAATATAACTAGTAAATTAAATTATGGTACTAAAGTAACGGTTACTTTAGATCAAAAAATTGATGAAACTAATAATGATAAGATATCTGAATATATTAAAGATATAAATCAGGCCAAAGTTCTTATCATCAGTGAAGATGCTGTGAGTACAACTAAAATAAAAAAAATCTTCAATAAGGATGAGGTTAATGTTGAATTAATTACATCTGGTGAACAAGGATTAAATAAAGTTCGTAATAATGAAAGATTTGATTTAATAATAATTGATGATAATTTATCTAAATTAAGTGGATTAAATACTTATAATAAATTGAGAAAAGTTAATAAGTTTGCTACATTAATTGTTATAATGATCCAAGAAGAAAACATCGAGCTAGAAGAAAGATACAAAGAAATAGGTCTTTATAAAGTGATTAAAAAGCCACTTAAGAATAGTGAGATTAAGACCTTAGCTGAAGTTATCAATAAAAGAAAGTAAAAATTAATTACTTTCTTTCTTTTTCAATAACTTTATCAACAAGTCCATAATCTAAGGCTTCTTTAGCATCTAAGAAATAATCACGTTCGGTATCCTTTTCAATAATTTCTATCTCTCTATTAGTATTTTTGGCTAAAATTTCATTGAGTTTTTTCTTAAGTTTTAAAATTCGCTCTGCCGCTATTTTTATTTCAGTTGCTTGACCAGTTGCTCCTCCCAAAGGTTGATGAATCATAACTTCACCATTTGGCAAAATAAAGCGCTTACCTTTTTTACCGGCCGCTAGTAAGAAAGCCGCCATTGATGCCGCAATACCTAAACATATTGTTGAAACATCACTATCAATGAAATTCATTGTATCATAAATAGCCATACCAGCTGTGATTGATCCCCCAGGGCTATTAATATATAAACTTATATCATCGTGGTTAAGTGAATTTAAATATAATAGTTGAGCAGTAATACTATTAGCCACCTCATCAGTAATTTCGCCACTCAAAATAATAATTCTATCCTTTAAGATTCTTGAAAAAATATCATAACTGCGTTCTATATTATTTTCTTTATCAACAACAATAGGAATTAAATTCATTTTTATCACCTATATATATAATAGTTAAAAAAAAGTAAAATATACTTCAAATGATATCATAAAATATGCTATAATATTACTTAGAATAAAAAGAATAACCGGGGTGGGACAGATATGATTGACCAAATTAAAGTAATCATCATGAATACTGAAAGAGATATTTCTTCCGGCATGACGCTTAATGAGCTAAGTAAATCTTTCCAAAAAGAATTTAAGTTTCCCATTATTCTAGCTAAAGTCGATGGTATATATACTGAATTAAATGAAGTAATATTAAAACCCTGTCATATTGAATTTTTTGATCTATTAGATAATTATACCAATAAAGTCTATATAAGTGGACTTATCTATTTAACCATTTATGCTTTCAAAGAACTTTTTGGTGAAAAAGCTGATATTAAGATTGAGCATGCTATTGATAAGGGCATTTATATTGAAACTAATATTGAAATAGATGAAAATAGCGTCACACTATTAAAAGAAAAAATGCAAGAAACCGTTAATCGTCGTATGAATATTATCAAGGTATCAGTTAACCGAATTGATGCTCTTAACTACTTTAAAAAAATTAATGATGAAGCTAAAGAAGGAATTATGAAATATAATAGTAATTCCAATATTAGTTTATATCGTTTGGGTTATTTATATAATTATTTCTATTCTTTAATGCCCACCAATACGGAAGTTCTAGGCTATTTTGATTTAACTTATCTAAACCCTAATGGTTTTGTGTTATCTTTTCCTACTAAATATAGTAATGGTAAAATAAAAAAATATCAGCATCATCCTCAAATGTTTGATATATTTAGAGAATATTATGATTGGGCTAAACTTATGAATGTTGAAAA
>CAZHWO010000024.1:6827-10372 GCA_964536075.1 uncultured Muribaculaceae bacterium
ATGGATGATTTCTTTTTAGATCATAAAGATAAACCTAGAAATGAAAAAGGTGAATATGATTTTGAAAGTATTTTTGCGCTAGATTTAAAATTGTTTGATGACCAAATAAAAAAGTTACTAGAAGGGGAAGAAGTAATTACACCAGTCTTCAATTTTGTTACCGGAGAAAAAAAATTTACTAAACCATTAAAGCTACATGATAATGATTTTTTAATTATTGAAGGTATACATGGTTTAAATAATGATATATTAAGTAATATAGAAAAAAGTAAAAAATATAAAATATATATATCCGCCTTAACGGAGTTAAATATTGATAAACATAATCGCATTTCTACTACTGATAATCGCTTAATCAGAAGAATTGTTCGAGATAATAAAACAAGAGGAACTGGTATTGAACAAACATTAGAACAATGGCAAAAAGTAAGAGAAGGGGAAGAACAATATGTTTTTCCATATCAGGATGAAGCTGATGCGACCATCAATTCCGCTTTAATTTATGAAATGGGTGTTTTACGAACCTTTATTGAACCACTGCTATATACGATAAATACTGATTCTCTATATTATAATGAAGTGGTCAGATTACTAAATTTTCTAAAATTGTTTTTACCTATTTCAACTGAGTCTATTCCAAGTGATTCCGTTTTAAGAGAATTTATTGGTGGTAGTTGTTTTAAGTAGGTAAAATTGTTATAATGGAAATGGAGGATGAAAAATGATAAGAGTAGCCATTAATGGTTTTGGAAGAATCGGAAGAATTGTCTTTCGAATTATGGATAGTGATCCAGATTTTGAAATTGTAGCCATCAATGATTTAACTGATGCGGAGCAACTAGCTTATTTATTAAAATATGATACCAATTACCGTAATTATAAGTCAGATAACATTTCTTTTGAAGATAATAATATTGTTGTTAATCATAAAAAAATCAGAATCTATAGCGAAAAAGATCCTGGTCTTTTACCTTGGAAAGATTTAAAAGTTGATGTCGTTTTTGAATGTACCGGAGTCTTTACCGATAAAGAAAAGGCGATGGCCCATATTAAGGCTGGCGCTAAAAAAGTAATTGTCTCAGCTCCAGCCACTGGCGATTTAAAAACAATCGTTTATAATGTTAATGAAAAGATCTTAACAGGTAAAGAAGAAATAATCTCCGCCGCTAGTTGTACAACGAATTGCTTAGCGCCTGTCCTTAAGGCCATTGATGATCATCTGGGAATTGAGAAAGGTTTTATGACGACGATTCATGCCTATACTAATGATCAAGCGACTTTAGATATCCCTCATAAAAAAGGTATATATACTAGAAGAGGCCGAGCAGCTGCCGCCAATATTGTTCCTTCTTCAACAGGAGCGGCTAGTGCTATTGGATTAGTTTTACCAAATTTATCAGGTAAGTTAGATGGTACGGCGATGCGGGTACCTGTAACAACCGGTTCTGTAATTGATTTAGTTTTAGAGTTAAAAAAGCCAACTACGGAAGAAGAAATAAATAAACTATTTGTTAAAAATAGTAATGATACATTAAAAATAACGATGGATCCGATTGTATCAAGTGATATTATTGGCTCTACTTGTGGGGCTTTGGTAGATGGTTTATCTACTCGTGTTCTAGAAGTTGATAAAAAACAATTGGTTAAAGTCGTTGCTTGGTACGATAATGAAATGGGCTATAGTAGTCAAATGGTTAGAACAGCTAAATATTTAATAGAAAAATAAGAGTTGCAAGACTCTTTTTTGTTAATTTTAAAAACGTTCTTTCATATAATTATTAGAGGTGTATATATGAAATGTATTTCAGCCTATGGTCTTTCCACCCAAACTGTACCTACTAGCACCAATGAATCAGCACTATTATCCATTAAACCAGACTATTTAACAGGGATCAAATTAGATATTTATTTAACCAAAGATAATGTTTTAGTGGCGTTAAATTTAAATGAAGTAACCTTGCCTAAAAGCATGATGCCTATTACAGAATGCCCTTACAGCCTTTTAAAAAATTATAATATTGGTAGTAAAGTAAAAAATCAGTATGTTCTAACCTTAGAAGAAATTTTAAAAACATATCAATATGGTAATAGATTACTAATTCTCAATTTACCTGACCATCAAAGCAAAAATGCTCTATTAGTGAACTTTTTAAGTCATCTTCTTAGTAAATACCGCAGTCATAATATTTATATAAAAAGCTGTAATGAAGAGATACTTAGTTACTTAAAAGCAAGTAAGCTTCCTAATAAAATTGGGTTAGTCATGAATAATGATAATCACAATCTTTGGCATCAAGATTATAATTTTTATGTTATCGATTGTCACTTAGTATCACTAGAAATGATTAAGGATAAACTGCAACAAGGAAAAGAAGTAATGACTAAACTAATTCAAACCAAAGACCAGCTAACCAAGTATTGTGATAAATATGGGGATGATATTATTAATGAAATATTTATAATTACCTCTAATCCTCAGCAATTGTATAAAAGTTATGCTCAAATTAATAAATAGAAGCTACTTAAGTGATGGCAAATAAAATATAGGATTATCTATTTTTTATTTAAAAAAAATGCTATAATTAATATAAGATATGGAGGAAAAGCATGCGCATAGTAGTTGTTGATGGTAATAATTTTGTAACATATCACCTAATCAAATTTTTAATTAATAAAAAACACAAAGTAAAAGTTCTCACAAATGAACAAGGTCAATCATTGTATAAAGAATTTCGTGGTTTAGAAATTGAGTCACTAGATTTAAAAAAAGCTAATGATGGAAAAATAATGTCATTACTTAAAGAATATAACTATTTGTTTTATCAAGATAGCATTGATTCTAATATTGCGCGAAAAAAACCAGCCATAAATTCCTTCCGTGTAGAAATGGTTAATGAAACCAAAAGATTTATTGATATAGCTAAGCGAGCAGGTATCAAAAAAATCGTTTTTTTAGGTAGTTTTTATACTTATTTTAATAAAGTTTTCCCTAAATTAAAATTAGGTAAATACCATCCATATATTAAGGCCCGAATTGAGCAATTAGAAGTTATCCTAAAACATAAAAAGGACATTGAAGTTGTTAATCTTGAAATTCCTTATTTATTTGGCAAAGGTCCAGTGATGGAAAGAACTAATGAATATATTATTAAAGAAATTATTGCTTCTGAGAAGGTCTTTCTTCCCAAAGGAGGCTCAACCTTTATCACGGTTAATCAATTAAATAAAGCTGTCTATGGGGCTTTTCTAAAAGGAGAAAGCGGTATAAGTTATCCCCTTGGTGGTACCAATATTAATTGGGAGAAGTTAATTGAAATTATTAGTAATGCTGAATCCGCTGAAAGACAGGTTTATATTATTCCCACTAAACTAGCTAAAGTAGGGATGAAAAAAACTTTAAAAGAATATAAAGACAAAGGTTTAGAATTAGGTTTAAATCCGGTAAAATATATGGATTTTCAAGCCAAATATACTTATATTGACAAAGATTTAAGTATGGACAAGTTAGGATATAAGGAAGAGGATGCTATCAAGGCCATAAAAGA
>CAZHWO010000024.1:10472-12933 GCA_964536075.1 uncultured Muribaculaceae bacterium
CTTGCCGATCTTTATATTGATGATGCTTTTGGAGCTGTTCATCGGGCTCATGCTTCAACTCATGGTGTTGCTTCCCTTTTACCTAATGGCATCGGCTTTTTAGTCGAAAAAGAATTAAACGCCCTTGCTTATTTTGCTGATCCGGAAGCTCCCTTTATTGTCCTTTTAGGTGGCTCAAAAATTAAAGATAAAATTGGAGTAATTGATAAACTTGTACCTAAAGCTGATAAAATATTGATTGGTGGCGGAATGTCCTATACTTTTTTAAAAGCCAAAGGTTATGATATTGGTAGATCCATTTTAGATAATGATAGTTTAGAATATGCCCAAAAAATTATCAACGAATATAGCGATAAGCTTGTTTTACCAATAGACGTTAATGTTACCGAAGAATTCAATAACACGACCATCAATCGTATTGTTAATGTTGAAAATATTGATCCAAAAGAAATGGGCATGGATATTGGTCCTGGTACCATAGAAAATTTTAAAAATATTCTATCTACGGCTAAAACCGTTTTTTGGAACGGACCATTAGGAGTCTATGAATTTTCTAAATATAATATTGGAACCAAAAAGATTTTAGAATATGTTACCACTATTAATGCTCATGTAGTATTAGGTGGTGGTGATATTGTGGCGGCGGCTAGTATGTTTGATTGCAAAGATAAAGTAACTCATGCTTGTACTGGTGGGGGAGCTACTTTAGAATATCTTGAAGGTAAAAGCTTGCCTGGCATTGAAGTCATTGCCGATAATAACTAATAGGAATTAAAATAAATTTAAAAGGAGGAGATAAAATGCGTATTGGTCTATTTACAGATACTTATCCACCTTATATCAACGGGGTTTCAACCAGTGTTTTTATGCTCAAAGAAGCTTTAGAAAAAGAAGGACATCAAGTTTTTTTGGTAACTTCTAATGATGATAATTATAAATTTCGTTTCGAAGAAAATAATAAGGTCATTAGAATACCTGGTATAAAGACATGGATCTATGGTTATCGTTTAACCAGAGTGTATCCAATCCGATTATTAAAAGTTATAAAAAAGTGGAAATTAGATGTTATTCATTCGCATACTGAATTTGGCGTAGGCACCTTTGCGCGAATTGTTGCTAAGCAATTTAATATTCCTCTTGTTCATACTTATCACACAATGTATGAAGACTATGTTCATTATATAACCAAGGGTTTGTTTAATAATTCAAGTAAAAAGATTTTGGAATATTTAACCTTGTTTTACTGTGATAAAACAGCGACTGAATTAATTGTTCCAACCAAAAAAACTTATGATTTATTCAAAGAAAAATATCAGGTTGACCGTAATATTCATATTGTTCCAACCGGTATTGAAGTTGAACGTTTTTATCATGAACATGTTGACTTATCTAAAGCTAGGAAAATGCGTAAAGACTATGGTTTTAATGAAAAAGATTTTGTTTTAATTTTTGTCGGTCGCTTAGCAGAAGAAAAAAACGTCATTTATTTATTAGACGTCTTAAAAAATGTTAATAAAAAATTCAAATATATTAAATTAATGATTGTTGGTGATGGACCAGATAAAAATAAATTTATGGAATATGCCAAGAAAATCGGCCTTGAAAAACATACGGTCTTTACTGGTTTTGTCCCATGGAATGATATTCCTTTTTATTATCATATAGCTAATGCTTTTATAACAGCATCGACTAGTGAAACCCAAGGGCTAACCGTTATTGAAGCTATGGCTGCTGAAAAAACACCCATCTGTATTAATGATGAAGCTTTTAATAAAGTTGTTATTAATGGATTAAATGGGCGCTTATTTAATGATAAAAAAGAATGTGAACAAGTTATTGTGGAAGTATATAACAGTAGTGAAAAAAGAAAAAACTTAGAAAAACAAGCCCGAATTACGGCTGAAGAGAATAGTTCTAAGACTTATGCTCTAAATGCTTTAAGGGTATATCGCCATGCCCTTAGAAATAAAAAAGGAAGATTTGGCCTGGTTTCTAATGTAATAAAAAAAATAAGAGGGTGTTAGTAATGAAATTAATGCTGGTGGGTAATCATAAAAATAATTTGCTAGCTAGTGATATAAAAGGATATATCGATATATTAAAAACCTATAATAATGATAAAGTAGAACTAGTTATCTGTCCTACAATTCTTTATATTCCTTACTTTCTAGGTAAAGGATTTAAAGTTGGTCTTCAAAATTTAAATATTAGCGGAGAAAGTTTAACTGGAGAAATAACCGCCTTACAAGCTAAATCACTTAATATTAACTATGCTCTTATCGGCCATTATAATCGTCGCTTTAACTTTAATGAAGATGATATAATCATTAATAAAAAAATTAAAAGTGCTTTAAATGCGGGGGTTAAAGTTATTCTTTGTATTGGCGAATCCAAAGAACAAAAGTCCTTAAATAAATTAGGAACGATTATACCTAAACAGATTGATAAAGCCTTAATGAAT
>CAZHWO010000025.1:0-11910 GCA_964536075.1 uncultured Muribaculaceae bacterium
GAAGTTTCTGGTGCAGTTATCCGAGATCGTAAGAGCATGTCCAGTGATGGTATTTTAGTAGTTATTTCTAATATTGATATTAAAAATCATAAGTTATTAGGCCATGTAACAATTGCCACTAGAGGTTTCATTATGGTTAATGAAAATGAGGAATTTATTAAAATTCTAGAAGAGACTGCCAAAGAAAGTATTATTAATAAATTAAATGAACCAACCATTACCTTCGCTGATTTAAAAAGTGCGATTATTAATGCTATAAATCCTGTTATCTTAGATAAAACTGGAAGAAAACCTATTGTTTTACCAGTAATGCTTGATATTAAAAAAGATTCAATTTAATTATTGAATCTTTTTTTTAATTGACTACTAAAACCATTCTGTTTATCAATGGTATGTACTTGGTTATTAAAATGAGAAGTCGCGTATAATTGATAACTTATAAAACCCTCTATTAAAGATTGGCAATTATCTTTTTGCGACACAAAATTAAAAATAGCTTGAAAATTATTATTCTTATTATCAATAAAATCAATAATAACTTGGTCTTTATCTTCTAGATTATTACCTAACTCTAATAAACTTTTCTTAAAAACATAATACTTAATAATAATTCCTCGCATTCCTCTTTCGTATTGTTCTTGCGAAAAAAACTGGTGATGTGTAGTTAACATTTTACAAATATTTAAAATAGCTAATTTGTATGAACACCCAGCTTTTTTAAGTTTCATAAAACCCTCTAAAATGGGCGCTTCAAAATTATCTTCAAAAGGCATACTATCTTTTACTTTTAATATCATATTATCCATTTTTTCACAAGGATTAAAACTTTCGTATAATTCAGGAACCTCTCTTCTCGCTGCTAAACTAATTATATCCTTCTCATCCATATCTAAATTACCGTGTCTAGCGGCCGCTAGTAAAAACATAGTAATTAAATGATTATCATTAACAACAGCGTTACTTAACTCTTGATAATTATCAACCGAATCTAAAAAATCCCCTAAAAGCTCTATCTCATCATCATTATATATATCTGGTATTTTCTTGTTTAAAACTTTGGGTATTATTCCTACTTCATAATACATCACAATCATACTACTCATAAAAATATTATAGTAAGTCACATCTTTTTCTCTTAGATAATCTAAAAAAGCTAAAATATTGTCAATAGTTACATCGCCTTTTTTTCGATGCACTAATTTATCCATTAATATATTAGATACTTTCCTTTTTAAAAGATTGGATGGTAAATGATAGCCAATAACCATATTCTCACCTCATAATTGTTATTTATAATACCACCATTTTTATTATTTATCAAGAAAAAAAAAGCTATTATTTAGCTTCTTCTTGGGCTCTTGTTTCCCTTATAACGGTTACCTTTATAGTTCCCGGATATTGCATCGTTGACTCAATTTTTTCTTTAATATCACGAGCAATTTTATGACTAGTCAAATCATCTATTTCTTCAGGTTTAACAATAACTCGAAGTTCACGACCTGCTTGAACAGCAAAAGTCTTTTCAATTCCTTTAACTTCATTACCAATTGCCTCTAGTTGTTCTAAACGTTTAATATAATTTTCTAAAGAATCATTTCTGGCACCTGGTCTTGATGCTGATAAAGCATCAGCTACTGCTACTAAAACAGAAATAACACTAGTGGCTTGTTCATCGCCATGATGAGACGCAATCGAATTAATAACAGTCTTACCCTCATTATGTTTTTTAGCAATATCTTTACCAATTTCTACATGGCTTCCTTCAACCTCATGATCAATGGCTTTACCAATATCATGAAGGAGTCCTGCTCGTTTAGCTAAACCAACGTTTTCCCCAATCTCTGCGGCCATAGTGCCAGCCAAATGCGCTACTTCAATACTATGTTGTAAGGCATTTTGACCATAACTAGTCCTAAAATGTAATTTACCAACTAGTTCAACTATTTCCGGTTCAATCTTGGTAATACCCAGTTCAAATAAGGCATTATTACCATACTCAATAATTTTTTCTTTCATTTCTTTGCTAGTTTTATCATAAAGCTCTTCGATCCTTGTTGGATGAATTCGACCATCTTTAATTAAAGTTTCTAGCGTTACTCTAGCTATTTCTCTTCTTAATGGATCAAAGCTTGATAAAACTACTGCTTCTGGAGTATCATCAATTATTAAATCCACTCCTGTGATTGCTTCAATAGTACGAATATTTCGTCCTTCACGGCCAATAATCCGACCCTTCATTTCATCACTAGGTAAATTGACAACGGTAACTGTCTGTTCATTAGCTAAATCTGACGCAAATCGTTGCATTGATAAAACAATTAATTCCTTAGCTGTTTTGTCCGCTTCTAATTTAGCTTCATTTTCTCTTTCTTTAATATAAGCCGCAATTTCTTTGGACATTGTCTCTTCAACACGAGCCATAACCATTTCTTTGGCTTTATCTTTACTAAATCCTGATATTTCTTGTAATAATTTTAATTCTTCTTGCTTAATTTCATCCACTTTTGTTTGTTCGTCTTGGATCAATTTTTGCTTTTGGGCTAATTTTTCTTCTCGTTCATCTAAGGTTGTTTCCCTTTTTTGATATAATTCTTCTCTCTTATCCATATTGTTCTCTCTTTGAACAATACGATCTTCTGTTTCTTTTAAATCAGCTTTTCTTTCTTTAATTTCTTTTTCTGTTTCTAATTTTAATCGATGTGATTCCTCTTTCGCCTCTAAAATATAGTCTCTCTTTACTTTATCGGCTTCTTTTTTTGCTTTTTCAATTATGGCTTCCGCCTTTTTATTAGCATTACTTTCCTTGAAACGTGAAAGCAAAAAGTTAACCACAAACCCAATAATCAATCCAATTACGACTAACAAAATGGAGAATAAATAATCCATTATAATTCCTCCATTTCCATCTATGTTAAATTTTAATCATAAACATAACATCTATTCTTATTTTAACTTTTTGGGGGTATAATGTCAAGAAAAAAGACTCTCTAAGTAGTCTTATTTTATAATTTAGCTAATTCTTCTTCCTCTTTATTATCATCTAATTGATCATCCTTATAATCTCTTTTATCTTTAATAAGATTATACGCTATCGTCATAATCAATCCTAGGATAAAAACAATTAAACCATATATTAAACTCTTATTAAACATATTTTTACTTAAAAAGCTAACAATATATTCATACTTACCAAAAGAATCTTTTAAAGCTGCTACTGTATATCTTGTTAAACTAAAGAGCATGTATAAACAACCAACACTAACCATTGGTATTCCACACCAACCAAGAGGACTATATAATTTAAATCTAACTAAGGCAATCAAACAAAAGATAACTACTAATGAAATTAACATATATATTTTAACATTCTTAATATATGTTTGATCAAAAGTAATAAAAGCCTTTTCTGAACTTGTTTGAACCTGTTTCGTTGTTAAGGTCTCACTTAAATTATTTATCTCTTCTGTCGCTTCTTCGACTCCTTTATCAGTTAGATTTATCTGGTTTTCCGCTGGCAATAAATTATTTATCTTAGTGATATCAAGCATTATTTCTTCTTTAGTATAGGTAGGAACATCCTCACCATATAAGTAAAAATTTGATATGTCCCCAAAATATTTAGCTATTATACTGTTAACTTCTTCTTTTTTTAACAGTTGTTCCGTTTCTTGTTCTGTTAAGCCTAACTTACTAGTATAACTATACACATAGTCAAAGGCCGTTTCTTTGTTATCTTTATTATCAACATCTCCTAATTTTACTTCCTTTAAATCAACATTTTTAATAATCGTGGAAATATTATCCGTTGAGACAAATTTCTCCCCTAAAAAGATGGCAATTAACCCTATTAAGATAAATAGGAAAACAGTTGATAAGCAAAAAGCGGTAAATTTACTAAGGAAATTCCAAAATTTAGACATTATTCATCTCTCCTTCCGTATATCTTTTTTGACAGCTTTCAATAAGTTCCAAAGCTTCTTCTTTAGAATGATAATCTTTTACTTCTACTTTGATATTTTGTAACGTCTTGTAATTCTCAAAGAAGTTTTTTATTTCCTCTAAAGTAAATGGTGATAAATCACTAAGCTCATTAATTTGATTGTATCTCGGATCAACATCTACGACTGAGATTAATTTATAATCCTCAAATCCCCGATCAATCACTGCTAAATATCCTAAAACCCTAGTTGGTACGACACATCCTGGAAAAGTTGGTTCTGAACTAATAACTAAAATATCTAAAGGATCCCCATCTAAAGCTAAAGTATCTTCAATATAGCCATATTCAGCCGGATAAGTCATTGCTGAATATAATACCCTGTCTAATTTAATCCGATTATGCTCATGATCTATTTCAAATTTATTCTTTGTCTTTAAGGGTATTTCAATAACGGCTTCAATCTTATTATTCATTTCATCCTCCGTATTAATTATTATATCATAATTATTAAACTTGATAATATAATAAAACAAAAGATGTCAATCTTTTTTCTAAATTATTTTTTATTATGTACAAAATTTGACACAAGGAATAGAATATGATATAATTAGCAACATATAGATGGCACATTATTCTAGTTAATTCATCTATTATGAAGATGGGACTAAAAGACCATTAAAGAGCACATCGTTGAAACTTATGGTGCTTGCTTCTTACGCCCAGTTGGGGGTGAGTGCTGAAAGGATAGAATGTCGGGCAGCCGTAATGGCATACGAAAACTGACCCACCATTCACTGAGACCTATTATTGTAGTAAACCTATACACATCTAGTTGATGGATTTATTACGAAATAGGATTAAACCTACTATGTGGCGAAAGTTACGAGTAGTGTAGCTTGTCTTGCGTGATTTATGGGAATATTTGAACAAATTAAATAACTATTGGCCAATAGATATTTGATATTGCAAATTGAAACATACATTGCAAAAAAGAATTAATAATAGAGTGAGTACGGAGGAAATCTCCTAGAGTGTCCATTAATATAGGATTGCAGTGCGTACTAAGTGGTAATCAAGTCATATATTCGGTAACGATATATTCGTTTCTTTAAAGGGGAACCGCAATCATGGTAACGTGATGTAGAAACTGGGGAAATCCTACTTGACCTAAGACGTAAAGTTAACTATATTGATAGCCATATATTTAAATAAAAGCTTATTGCTTTTTTTTTGCATTTTTTTATGAATTACTATATACTGATAATGGTGATATCATGACAAAGAAAAATGAATTAAAAGAATTAAAAAGAAAAAAAATTCAAAAATCTAATTATAATTGGATAACCAAAGTAACCATAGCCGCTTTTATTATTTCTTTAATTTTTTCACTCATTAGTGAAACCGTTATTCCAAAAGTAAATATTGTTCTAGGTATTATTATTGTCATTATCGTTATTGGCCTAGGTATTGTCTTTGATATGATTGGCGTTGCTGTTACTTCAGCAGATGAAAAGCCGTTTCATTCAATGAATGCCAGAAAAATAAAGGGTGCTAGTCTAGCCGTCAACTTTGTTAAAAACGCAGAAAAAGTGGCTTCTTTTTGTAATGATGTTATTGGTGATATTTGTGGCATTGTTTCCGGTACCGCTAGTGTTATTATTGCTAAAGACTTAAGTCAAATATTTCATTTCAATTTATTTATTACCAGTTTTATTATTACCGCCTTAATTGCTGCTATCACCATTGGTGGTAAAGCGTTAGGAAAAAGTTTCGCCATTAATAAAAGTAACTATATTCTCTATAATTCCGCCCGACTGGTATCTATCTTTTACCACACCAAAAAATAAAAATCTTAACGATTTTTATTTTTTTATCCTTAGTAAGCTTTTTTCTGTTTTGTTTTTAATGGTGGTTTAGTTTCTAACAGACCATCTTTTTTTTCAATCCCAAAATTAATCGTTAGATTATTTTTAGAGGCCGCCACTACTCTCAAATTTACCGGATCACCAACACAGATAATTTGATGCGTTTTCCTGCCCATCATCCGAATGTTTTTACTATCATAGGTAAAGAAATCACCTTCAATATCACCAAGATCAATTTTTCCAATAACGCCATCCTTTGTGCGAGCCATCATGCCATATTGGTTAATCCTGCTTATATTACCTAAGAAGTATTCCCCAATATGATCCTCCATATATTGAGCCATTTTAAACATTTCAGCATCTAATTGAGCTGCATCAGATTCACGCTCTTTATAAGAAGCATGGACACATAAATCTTTCAAGGAAGTAGCTAATTTTGTAATTTCTTCATCAGTCATTTGTAAATTCTGATACTTTTTTACCAAAGTATGAACAGCTAAATCGGGTAATCTCCTAATTGGAGAAGTAAAATGTGTATAAAAGTCTAACGCTAATCCAAAATGTCCCTTAGACTCCGGCTCATATCGCGCCTTTTTCATACTATGTAAAACCATATCGGAAAGAATTGGATATTTTTCCGAATCAGATAACTGCTCCAAAAGATTTTGAATATATTTAGGGGTTAAATTATCTTCTTTCTTTAGCTTAAAGCCTAACTGTGAGATAAACTCAATCAATTCGGACACCTTAATAGGATCTGGTTTTTCATGAATACGATAAATAAACGGTAACCCCATCCAATAAACATAGTTCGCTACACTTTCATTAGCTGCCAGCATAAAGTTTTCAATTAATTCTTCTGCTTTATCATGATTTCGAGCTTCAAAATCAACCGGACAACCATTATCGTTTACTTTAATCGTTATTTCAGTATTATTAAAATCAATAAAGCCTCGATTCTTTTTAGCAGTACTCATAATAGTCGAGAGTTTATTCATTATTTTTAACTCATCCACAAACTCCTGGTACCCTTCAGGAACACTTCGATCATATAAAATTTCATTAACTTCTTCATAGGTCATTCTCTTTTTAGAATTAATTACACTTGGGAAAATATCATAGCCTAATATTTTACCACTAGCGTCTATTTCCATTTCACAAGTTAAAGCTAAACGATCAACCCCTTGATTTAGAGAGCATATGCCATTAGATAATTGATGAGGCAACATGGGAATAACCGAATTAATTAAATAAACACTAGTTCCACGACTATAAGCAGATGTAAATAAAGCTGTATTCTCTTTAACATAATGAGAAACATCCGCAATATGTACCCCAAGTTTACAATGACCATTATCCATTTCATCAACAGAAATTCCATCATCATAATCCATAGCATACTTACCATCAATGGTAAAAATTTTTTTATCTCGTAAATCTTTTCTTCCAACTAAATCTTCTTCTAATACATGGTCTGGAATACTTTCCAATTCTTTCAAAACTTCCTCGGAAAATTCAACTTCGATACCATGGGAATAAGCAATTGTTTTAATATCAATATCTGGATCATCTCGATGACCAATGACTTTAACAAAATCAGAACGATAAGTAATTTTTTCCGAATCATAAAATAAATTTATTAAAACTCGATCACCATCTACAAGCTTTAATAATTTTGTTTTATTAACATCTAAATCATATGGTTTAGTCCCATCACAAGGAACTAAGATATTTTTACCTTTAATAGTGCGACATTCACATACTAAATTTATATTTTTTCGATCAATAATCTTTTTTACCATTCCAGTAATACGATTATTATCATCATAAGTAGTATTAGTAACAATAACGGTATCATCAGTAATTGCATTATTTAATTGATCATTAGCAATAAAAATACGATAATCATCAATAGTATCAACAAAACCATTACCATTTTTTGATACATAAATTTTTCCTTGGACTAAATCAGCTTTTTTAGGAAATAATGAATATTCACTATCATCATCTAAATATAGAATACCCTGTAACTCTAAATTTCGTACTGCTTCTTTTAATTGTTTTGTATCTCCTTCTCCGTGAATTTTTAATTCCCTTTTTAATCTTTCAAAGTTATAATTTCTTCCTGTTTCATTAAAAAATTTCGTAACAGCGTCTTCTAATA
The DNA here is from genome assembly GCA_964536075.1 of uncultured Muribaculaceae bacterium. Classification (GTDB taxonomy): domain Bacteria; phylum Bacillota_I; class Bacilli_A; order RF39; family UBA660; genus JAAZHK01. The sequence goes on from CAZHWO010000025.1 coordinate 7,970, forward strand.
CTGCCAACAAGACCACCCTACCTTAATTTAATCTTACTATGCTCTCTACAATAAGTAAAGCAACTTAACACTATTTAACACAAAAAAAGAAATTTCTTTTAAAATTTCTTTTTTTCTTTATCATTTTAGTCTATAATGTCTAATAATTATCAGCTCTTAACTCCATATAACTTTCTGGGTGTTCACATACTGGGCATACTTTTAGAGCATCTTTGCCATAGTAAACATGACCACAATTACGACATATCCAAATTACTTCTTCATTTTTATGAAATACTTCATTATTTTCAATATTAGCTAATAGTTTTTTATATCTTTCTTCATGGGTCTTTTCAATTTCAGCTACTTTAGCAAACAACTGCGCGATTTGATCAAAACCTTCTTCTTTAGCCACTTGCGCAAATTCTTTATACATTTCTGTCCATTCATAATGTTCTCCTTCAGCAGCATCTTTTAAATTCGTCATCGTATCTGGCACAGACCCACCATATAAAAACTTAAACCATAATTTAGCATGTTCCTTTTCATTATTAGCTGTTTCTTCAAAGATACCAGCAATTTGCTCATATCCATCTTTCCGAGCTTTTGAAGCATAATAAGTATATTTATTTCTTGCCCCACTTTCACCGGCAAAAGCCTTTAGTAAATTAGCCTCTGTTTTACTTCCTTTTAATTCCATATTTCTATCTCCCTTCTTTTTTATTTCTGGTTTAATTCAACTACTCTTTTTATATTGTAGTCAATCTCTTTTGCGCTTAATCTTCTGAAGTTCATCAGCCTCTTCAGTGCTATTTGCACCAAAATAAGCCATTCTTAACGATTCAGCCATATCGTCTCGTAAAGATTTAGGTACCGGTCTAGCTTTTTCATCCTGGTAGTTTTTACATCCTGTTACTAAAAATTCAACCAATCGTTTTTTATCTCTAATTATTTGCTGACCATCAGTAATAAAAGCGTATGCTGAAATACGTTTTTTATGTACATCACTAACTTTTATACATTTTACAGACGATAGATTGGCGCAATGACTACATAAATGCACCTTAGTACTTGGTACTAATGGTAACTTAATATAATCTTCTTTTGTTGTTATATTTCCATCTTTTTTAGTAATAATTACTACTTTAGTTAAATTATCAGCCATTAAACCTCACCCTATTACAATTATATCATATTTGTTTATTATTAATTAAACTTTTTTCTCTTAAAACGCGATAATGTTAAAAACCAAAAAACTAAAGCGTAAATAAGCACAATTAATAAATATAGCCAAAAACCATTAAAGGTTAATGCTTCTTTATTTAAAATAGCCCGACCAACAATAACATTGGGATAAAAAGGCAAAAATTTACATATGGTACCTAACCTACCCAGAGTATCTAGTGGCACCCAGGCCCCTCCTAAAAAGGCAATGATATTAATAATAATGGACGAAATACCTGAAGCCGCCTTATCACTAAAAGTAATTCCCACTAATATTCCTAATAATACCATTAAGATAATCATTGGTAAAGATAATAATAACAATAAACCAATGGCCAAAATACTAAGATTAATATCCACAATACTACCAATGATTACTGACACTATACAACAAAGAACTATTTGTATATAAGCAATAATCATTCCTGGCAACATATACCCAAGAATAAAATCTGTTATTTTCATCGGTGAAGAATAAAGTCTATCTAAAAAAGATAAAGTTTTATCCTTTGATACTAATATAGCCATATATAACATTACAAAAGATAACGAAAATGTCATTATTCCCGGCATTAAAATATTAATATTAAACCAAGGAATACTCATCGCTGAATAATGGTTAATGGCTTGAAAAATTAAAAGCATTATAATCGGAAAAACAAAGCAAAAAATCAAACTTAGTGGATCACGTAATATTTCTTTAACATTTCTTTTCGCAAAGGTAATAATTTTCATTTTTGTCCCTCACTTGCAAGATTAACAAAAGCATCTTCAAAGTTTTTCGCATGAGCTTTTTTAATCAATTCTTTACTTGTACCAACTTCAATTAATTGACCATTAGCAATAATACCAATTCGATCAGATAATTTTTCTGCCTCTTCCATGTAATGCGTTGTTAAAATAAGCGTTGTCTTACCTTTTAATTTCTCAATTATTTGCCATAGTTCTCTACGCGCTAAGACATCTAATCCCAACGTCGGTTCATCTAAAAATAAAACTTTAGGTTCGGTAATCAAAGCCATAGCAATAGAAAGCCTTCTTTGATATCCTCCAGATAACTTTCTAGCTATTTTATTTTTTACCGATTCTAATGCAAACTGATTCAAAATATTATTAACCTTTTTAGCTATATCATTAAGTTCATAAATGCCAGCTATAAACGTTAGGTTTTCTCTAACTGATAAATTAAGCGCAATTGCTGTCTCCTGCGGAGATACATTGATTATCTTTTTTATTTTGTCTAAATCAGTATTTATACTATTATCTAATATTAAAGCATCACCACTAGTTGGTCTAATTAAACAGGTTAACATTTTAATAATTGTTGTTTTACCTGCTCCATTAACTCCTAATAATGAGAACAGTTCCCCCTGCTTAATTTCTAAATTTAAAGCATTAACCGCCACAATATCATCATATTTTTTTGTTAAATTATTTATTTTTATAGCATCCATATTATTAATCTCCATACTATTATTATATCACAAAAAAAGAATCAACCCAGGGTTATTTCTTTTTACTTTTTTTACTATTTACTATTTTAACTTTACGCCCAATTTTCTTTTCAAATTTTGACTTTACGCCTTCTGGCAATTCTTGTTTATAAACTCGCACTTTTAATCCTCCTAATCTTTATATATTATATCATATTTTTTATTATTTGAATTTTTTCTTTAAAATTATCAAAACTTTTTAGATAAATTTTTTCAATATAACTGGAATTACTTATTTTTCTAGTTATTTTTAAATCATAACTAGAAATTATATTTAAGTTAACATTAAAATTACTAATAATTTTTAATAATTCTTTTGAGAATCTTTTGGATGTTAATTCTCCCTTAAAAAATAAAGCTATCACCTCATCCTCTGAACTTTTATTTAATATCTTCATATTATTACCTCATCCACATTATAACAAAAAAACTTGATACATTTGTGCCAAATTTTATGTAATTATTCAATGACTTCTGGCATTGGTAAATCAAAAGTAACATGGTTAAATATTTCAACATTTTGGCTTTTACATAATTCAATATATTTATCGTCCCAAGAAAGTCGATATGCCTTTTTAATATCAAGTTGAAGAATATCTAACCATTTTTTTATTATTTCTCTAGGATTTCCATCTTCACTTTTATTTTCTATTTCAAGAGCAATTCCGAACGGATACTCATCTATTGAAATTTCTATTTCATCATTATAGAAAATTGTTCGATATCTTTCGTAACTTTCTACATCTTTCATTTTTAATACACTATTAATTAAAAACATAAGATTATCATATTCTTCATGTTTTATTGATAGTTCAACTTCTTCTTCTTTGTTTATATCAGTTTCTGTAGTGACGGGAATTCTTCTTTTCCAACTAATTTTACATTTAGAATCAGACTCACTTTTAGTTATTCTAATTCTAAATCTTCCGTCTATTTCTTTAGTGTAGAAACTCATATCTGAACTAGGATGGTCAAATTGACTTGTTTTTTCATAACATCTTTCTCCTACAACCAGACCTTCTGTTCCTTTTAGTTTATTAATTATTTTTTCCAAATCTTTTTTTGGATAATAATATCTTACTTCATATTCCATTGTATCACCTATTTACATTATAACAGAAAACACGAAACATTTTAATTATTCCGTGCTTTTATATTAAATTCCCAAAAGCTGGGAACCTCTTTTATAATGGCAGGGGTAGAGAGAATCGAACTCCCATCAGCGGTTTTGGAGACCGTTATTCT
>CAZHWO010000026.1:0-8269 GCA_964536075.1 uncultured Muribaculaceae bacterium
TAACTTTATGTAATGAAGTATTAATATATGAAAAAAAATCACTAAAAGTGATTTAATATTGATTTCCTTTGTAACTTTCTTGTATTTGATCAATTACACCAGCAATTCTTTGATCAGATAAATAATTATTCAGTCTATCTTTACTTGTATAAGGATCGCGATAACGTTCATAAAGAAAGGAAGACGCAACTGCTACGCACATACCTTCATTTGTTCTTAAGGTATTCTTAACTCCTTCTATATCTCCATGGGCTAATCTAGATGATAATCGAATCATTATTCCACTCTCAGATTTTTCACTTAAATCTCGAGCTTCCCCTCGATGATAAAGATCACTTACCATAATATGACATAACAAAGCCTCTTCAATCTTTTTAATGGGTATTTGTGAGAATGGTTCTCTTAGTGTTCTAGTCATACCCTCATATGAATCTCTTGTTACAGTATAAGCTAAAGCTCCAGCAAATTGATTAGTACCTTTATACTTTGTTTGCTCCATAGCCTGATAAAACATGTCAAGATTATCTAAAGTTTCTTTAACCATAATATATCACCTAGTTTAATTGTATAATAAATATCTTTAAAAGTATATATATTTAACTTTTGTATTTGTCAACAGTTGTCAAAGCATTCGATCTAGATTATTGGGTACTTTATCATTTAAAATAGCGTTAACTATTTTATCTTCTTTTTCTTTAGATACTTCTTTACCAGCTATTTCTGATATTTCTTTAACAACATCACGTAAAATCTGTTCATCCTTCATATCAGATTTTTGTATTTTACTAGCTAAGGAAAGAATAGTATCCTTACTAACTTTTGTCTTATTTTCCACTTTTTTAAAAAAAGAATCACTTATCATTATAAAAAACCTCCTACATAATTATATGTAAAAGGTTTTTTTTGGTTATTCCTCACCGGATCTATTCTTAAATTGTATCTCAATAGGTGTTCCCTCAAAATCAAAATTAGCTCTTAGTTGATTTTCTAAATATCGTTTATAGGAAAAGTGAACTAATCCTTTATTGTTAACATGAAAGGTAAATTTAGGAGGTTTCACACCCGATTGATTAACAAAATATATTTTAAGTCGTTTACCTTTATATGATGGTGGTAAATTTAACTGGTAGGCATCATTAATAACATTATTTAAAACACTCGTTTTAATTTCGCGAGTAATATTCTCGCGAACTTTTAAAACACTAGGCATTAAAGTATGAATTCTTTTTTTAGTTAAGGCTGAGAGAAAAACAATCGGAGCATAAGTCGCAAATTGAAATTCACTACGAATTAATTTGGTATATTCAGCTAAACTTTTATCAGCAACTAAGTCCCACTTATTAACAACAATAATTAAACCTTTGCCTTTTTCAAGAGCATAGCCAGCAATATGTTTATCGTGTTCAATAATGCCTTCTTTTCCATCGATAACCAACAGGCAGATATCACTTCTTTCAATGGATCTAACACTGCGAATGGAACTATACTTTTCAATGGTTTCTAATATTTTCCCTTTTTTACGCATACCAGCAGTATCAATTAAAACAAATTCCTCGCCATCATATTTAAAAGAGGTATCAATCGCATCTCTAGTTGTTCCTGCTACTTCACTGACAATAACTCTTTCTTCATTTAAAAGAGCATTGATAAGACTACTTTTACCAACATTAGGTCTTCCAATAATGGATATTTTTAAGCGTTCATCAAGTATATTTTCTATAGGATGAAAATTTTCAGTAATTAATTCTAGCAATTCGACAATACCTTGATTATGTTCTCCGCTAATAGCTATGTATTCATCAAAACCCAGTTCATAAAAATCATAAATATTTTCTTTAGTTTGTTTATTATCTATTTTATTAATGGCAACAACAGTCTTTTTATGAGCTTTCATAAGCATATCTCTAACTACTCGATCATTGGCAGTTATACCTTCTTTACCATCAACAATAAAAACGACTACATCGGCTTCATCGATAGCAATTTCCACCTGAATCTTAATCTCATTAGTAAATAAATCTTTGGAAATATCAATACCACCAGTATCAATAAGATTAAAATTATAGTCTTGATATTGAACATTACTATAAATACGGTCGCGTGTAACACCTGGAATATCCTCAATAATAGAAATCTTTTTACCAGCTAGACGATTAAAAATAGTACTCTTTCCAACATTAGGTCGACCTACTAACGCTACAGTAGGTATTTTCATATGATCACCTCGGCTAATGGTATTATAGCATATAATTAAAAAAATGAGTAGATATAACACTTTACAGACTTTTTTACAAAAAAAAGAGAATTTTTCTCTAATTTTTACATCATTAAATATTTTATTAATTAAATACTACTTAAAAGATTATATATTTATGAATAATTCTTCAAGCATAATTTCTTTTATTTTATCAATATCAGTGAAAAATAGATTTAACCCTTCTTCCTTCATTGATATCATGTATTTAAAGTCATCCAGTATTTCATCTTTTATTGAATCAATAACTTTTAATGGTCTTCCATCAATCATATGTGGATGATCTATATATTTTTCAAGTATCGGAAAGGCATTTTGAAGTAATATAACTGAGTCTTTTCCAGCGATCTTTTTAATTAAAATAGTTTTACATTGACCGTATTTTTGCACTTTTTTGTCAATTATCAATTGATATTTATCAGTTTTACTACTTAAAGGAATAAACCATAATATATCCTTATCTTTTATTGTAAAATATGTAGGTCTAGAACGACCCACTTCATGATTTGCCATTAATCCTTTATCTTTTACCTTATCAAAAAAACTGTCTTTGATATGATAAATATATCCTGTCTTAATCTGCATACAATCAACTCCCAATACAATTCTAGCATAACAAAAAAGAAAACTCTATCATATTAGATAAAGTTCTCAACATTTTCATCTAGAATAATTTATTGCTCGCACCATCTAGAAGCGATTAACATTTAACTACCGGAATAATTTATTGTTCGCACCATCCGGGAGCGATTAACATTTACTACTATTAGTCTATGCAATCTTTCTCAATTGCAAACATAATATATCATATTTTTGAGAAAAAGTAAATATTTTCTTAGTTTGTTAATGTAATTTATTTTGAACTATTTTAAAAAAATTAATTGACTGTAACGCATCCGGATTATAATCAATACTTGTTGCATATAAGTCTAATACTTGCCTATATAATACTTTTTCACTACTTCTAATATCCCGAATTTTATTTAAAAGATTTTTCCAGTATAATCCCCCGCCATTATTTTTTAAAAATTCATCATTAATTGTGAAGCCCTGAATTAAGTATTCTTTTAATCTCTCTGTAGCCCATTTTCTAAATTCTGTTCCTCTATCAGACTTCACCCTATATCCTACTGCTATTATCATATCTAAGTTATATATTTTTACATGTTTATCTGAATTTGCACTGTCGGAAAAACCGACAGTGCTTTCCTCAATCAGTTCCTTTTCCTTTAAAATATTATTGATATGCTCTGTTATGGTACTTCTACCTTTGTCAAAAAGTTCTGCAATCTGATTTTGAGTAAGCCACACTGTATTATCTTCTAATTTCACTTCTATTTTTGCTTTGCCATCATTACTTTGATAAATTACTATCTCTGATCTATTTCCCATTACAACCTCCTAAATCTTTCTTTGATATAAAAGAACTTTATAAATATATATTATCACAATTTGCTCTTTATTTTATGATATTAATTATTATAATTTCTAGATGCTGTGGTATTATAGCTGAATTTTATTGGTATTGGATGAACTTTCAGAAACAAAAAAAACCTTATGAAATTGGCCATTGCTGATTTCATAAGAATTTACATTTATAGTTAAAATTATAACATATTTTTAAATAATTAAACGGAAAGATTGTTTAAATATATCTTCTAATTCTTGACCGTATATGATTTTGCCATGTTCAATAACGGATAGTAAATCTTTTTTATTTATTTCATCTATATTTACATAAAAAGTATTTTTACTAAAATAGATTATTTTATATTTTTTAATAACGTCATAATCACTAGTGGCTAAAAAAAATTTACTATTTAAAAAAAGAATTATTTTTAAATCAATACCATCGGTATCAAAACCTTCTATTTTTTTCATTTCAATAAAATTACCAATATTATTGTTATTATAAATAATTACTTTATAAAAACCACTTATTATTATTTTATAAGCTTTCATTAAAGTAATGATAATTTTTTTAATATTTTCTCTAATAAGATCTTCATCTTCTTGCAAAGTTAACTTTTGATTATTTAAATATATTAAATATTCATTTTTATCCACTACTTTAAGATTCACGTTATCACCTAAAGTATTTTATGAGTATCTCTTTTTTTGGCAATAAAAAGAAACATTAAAATGTTTCAATAGTTAAATCTTCTATTTTTTTGAGAATTTGATCACGGCCTAATTTGGTTAAACTCGAGAATAAAACTAAATCATCGCCCATGACGAGATCAATAGTAGCCAGGATGGTTTTTAGGCATTTATCTTGTTTACTTTGACCAATTTTGTCAACTTTAGTAGCTACTAAAGTTACCGGCACATTATAGTATTTTAAAAAGTTATACATAAGAATATCATCTTCCGTTGGTTTATGGCGAAAATCAATCAGCATAAAAACTCTTTTTAGTTCGTTTCTTTTTTCTAGATATTCTTCAATCATCATACCAAATTTCTTTTGTTGAGTATGATTAATAGCAGCATAACCATATCCAGGAGCATCAACTAAATAAAAATCTTTATTAACGTAATAGAAATTCAAGGTTTGTGTTTTACCTGGTCGAGCTGATATCCTGGCAATATTTTTGCGACCAACAATAGTATTAATAAAACTACTCTTGCCAACGTTGCTGCGACCAACTAAAAGAAACTCCGGTTTTTCATTAGTCGGATATTGACTTCGTCTAACAGCACTTATAGACATTTCTACTTCATTGATTTTCATATTTTATATCTCCTTTATATATTTTTCGCAGACTATATCGAGATCTTCAATTAAAGATTCAGCTTCCTCAAAGGATGTTAAGCGGGCCCCACTAGCCATCTCATGACCACCACCATTATATTTTTCGGCAATATGATTAATAACGGGGCCACGTGAACGAATATTAACTTTAACAATATTATTCTTAGCATCATCGGAGATAGTTAACCAAACAATTACTTCTTCAATAAAATTAAAATTATTGACGAGGTTACCAGCTGAAGAAGTATCAACGCCAAATTTATTGAGAATATCACTCGTTAATTTTATATAAGCTAGCCCATTAGGAGTAACGGTCATATTTTGTTCAATATAGCCTTGTAATCGAACCTCTGCTAAAGGTCTTAAATAAACATTAGCATAAAGATCTGTTAAATTTAAATCATATTTATTCATTAGCTTAGAAACAGTTAAAAAGGTTTTACTAGTGGTATTACTAAATAAGAAGCGATTAGAGTCGGATACTAATCCCATAAATAATAATTCCGCAATATGTTTATTACTTTTTAAAGGCGTTTTATTAATCATCTCAATAATAATTTCACAAGTACTTGATACTTCATTATCAATATACTCAATATTAGCAAATTTTTCAATAAAAGGATGATGGTCTATCTTAATAATTTCTTTATAATTATTAATTCCATTAGCATCAATTCTTTTTTTATCCGGAGTATCTAGAACAATTAATAAGGCTTTATCAAATTCCTCAATCTTATCTAATTTACCAAGATAATTAAATTTAGCCGAGCCATTACCAATAGCGTAGATCTTCTTTTTAGGAAAGGTCAAACTGATGGATTCCTTTAGGGCAATCTGGCTAGCCATAGCATCAGGATCAACCCCAATGTGCCTGGCAATAACAATAGTGTCATATTTTTTTATTCTGCTGAAAATTTTTTTAAACATATTTATTATTCCTATCTATTTATTATACTCAAAGTATCTAAAGCAATCATCAATTCTTCATCTGTTGGCACAATATAAACGGCTACCCTAGAATCATTGGTCGATATTTTACGAAATTCACTCTTAACATTATTAGCTTCATTGTCCAGATAAATTCCTAAACACGCTAATGATGCAACAATGTTTTTTCTGGTTATGATACTTTTTTCACCAATACCGCCGGCCAAACAAATGACATCGGCTCCGCCTAATTCAACATAATACTGGGCAATATAATTAACAATCGTTCTAACCATTTTTTGTTGGGCGAGAATACATTTTTCATTACCGTTTTTAATGCCTTCTTCAATATCTCTAGAATCAGAACTATATTCACTAATGCCTAAAAGACCGGATTTAGTGTTTAAATCATCCATTACTTCTTTAAGATTTTTACCGGTTTTTTCCATAATATAAGGAATTAAGGAAGCATCGATATCGCCACTTCTCGTAATCATCATAATACCAGCTAAAGGAGTGAAGCCCATAGAAGTATCTATTGACCTACCATCTTTTATAGCACAGACACTACCACCAGCTCCAATATGACAAGAAATAATTTTTAAATCTTTTTGATTTAATTCTTCACTAATACGTTTAGCAATATAGCGATGAGATGTGCCATGAAAGCCATATTTTCTTACTTTATAATCTCTATACCAAGCATATGGTACCGGATATAGAAAACTAACTTCATCCATAGTTTGATGGAAAGCCGTATCAAAAACAGCTATCATTGGGACTTTTGGTAAAACTTCTTTAAAAGCTTGAATACCCATAACATTAGCTGGATTATGAAGAGGAGCTAGATCTTTTACTTCTTCTAAATCGTTAATTAGCTGATCAGTAATTAAAACCGATTCTTTGTATAAACTACCGCCATGAACAATCCGATGACCAATAGCATCAATATCTTCTAACTTGTCAATTATTTTTATTTCGATTAATTTAGTTAATAAAATTTTTACAGCATCCGCATGAGTATTTAAGGGAACTAGGGTTTCAATTTTATAATCTTGATATTTAATTTTGTAACCACTGACATCAGGGGTACCAATCCGTTCAAATAAGCCACTGATTAATACTTCTTTACTATTCATATTAAATAAACTAAATTTTAAAGAGCTACTTCCAGCATTGATTGCCATTATCTTCATTCTATCTTCCTCTTTCTACTAGGTCTAGTATACTACATAATCCAACAAATGCCTATGATTTTTTGACAAAAAAACATAATAAAAACTCCCTATATTAACTATAAGGAGTTGTTTTTTTCTAAATAAATTATTTATTACTGTTAGATTGGTTACTACTATAACTTCCACCAATTTGGTTTAATCCATTTTGAACTAAACGTCTAGTAATTTCTCCACCAACTGATCCATTAGCTCTTGATGTTGCATCAGGTCCTAAATTAACACCAAATTCATTAGCTATTTCATATTTCATTCTATCAATTGCTTGTTTAGCACCAGGTACATTTAATTTACCTTTATTAGCATAATTTTGATTCATCTCATTTCACCTCCTATACATTTTTAGGTTGTGATTTTATCAACAAATCATACATTATTCTCGTTGGTAATTTATAACAATTGGTTTATTTTTATATCACTATTAATATTAATAGTTACAATATTATTTATAGCTTTATCAAGCATTATTTCATAGTTAAACGATTCTTCCATTTTTAAAGCGGCATCTAATTTGGGATTAATAATGGGATGTTTAGGCACAAAAATGGTACAGCAATCTTCATAAGGTAATATACTAATATCATAAGTAGCAATTTTTTTACTAATGTCAATAATTTCCAATTTATCAAAACACGCAACGGGACGAATAACAGGAAGATTAGTAACATTATTAATAACTGTCATACTAGTAAGCGTCTGACTAGCTACTTGACCAATTGATTCACCATTAACTATTATTTGGCATTTTAATTTTTTAACTAATTTTTCCATAATACGATACATCATCCGGCGCATAATAGTAATAGTATAGGTATTATCAACATTTTTATAAATAGCTTCTTGAATTTCCGTAAAAGGAACAATATATAAATTTATTTTATCGGTATAATTAACTAGTTTTTGGCAAAGATTAATAACTTTATTTCGAGCTTCAAGACTAGTATGAGGAAGAGCTTCAAAATAGACAGCATCTAATTTAACACCTCTTTTTAAAGTCAGATAAAAAGCCACGGGTGAATCAATACCACCACTTAACATAGCTAAACCTTTACCTAAAGTTCCGACTGGATAACCACCTAATCCTTTATAAGAATTAGTTGA
>CAZHWO010000026.1:8369-11043 GCA_964536075.1 uncultured Muribaculaceae bacterium
CCATATTTTATTAAAATAACTCTCTCCATTTATTATTCCCCCTTTTTTAAGATCAATGCATGAAGAACTTCTTTAAAAATTTTAATGAATGCTTGGACTTCTTCTTTAGTAGTCAAACAAGAAAGACTTATTCTTAAAGAGGTTTTACATACTTGAATATTTTTATGCATAGCTTCTAAAGAAAAAGAAATAGCGTCTTTGGAACAAGCGGTTTTAGTGGATATATAGATATCTTTTTGGTCAAGAGCATGAATTATCGTTTCAGGTTTGACTAACGGAATACTGATATTAATAATGTGCGGAATAGCGTATTCATTGCTATTAATAATCACATTATTTATCTGAGATAATTCTTGCATTAAATAGTTGTTTAAATTACTAACATAGTGATACTTATCATCCAGATTAGATAACGCTAGTCGTAAGGCTTTAGCCGTTGAGACAATTAAAGCTAGAGCCGGGGTGCCACTACGATAAACAGTGGTACTTTTACCACCATGAATAAGCGGTTCTAGATTAATTTTCCTCTTTTTTATTAATAGACCAATCCCTTTTAAACCATAAAATTTATGGGCACTGCAGGAAAACAGATCAACATTAGTTAAATCGATATTGATTTTGCCAACAGCTCCTGTTCCATCAACATGAAAAAGGGTTGTTTTGGTATTTTCTTTAATTAATTGGCCAATCGCTTGGATATCTTGTTTAATACCTACTTCACTATTAACAAGCGATATACTAACGAGTAGTGGCTCGGTTTTTAAAAGTTCTTTAAAATGATCTAAATCAATTAAACCATTATCTAAAATGTTTATATAACTTACTTTAAACCCCTGACTTTGCATATGTTTTACTGTTTCTAAAATGCTGGCATGTTCGAGCTTAGTAGTTATAATATGTTTATTACGATATAAATAACTTCCAGCAACTCCTTTAATAGCTAAATTATTAGCTTCACTGCCACTACTGGTATAAATTATTTCCTCAGTTGCAACATAAAGCAAATCGGCAATTTGTTTAGTAGCTTCCTCCATTAAATGTTTACTTTCAACACCCAGTTTATGAAGAGAATTAGGGTTACCTAAATAATTTTTACTTACTTGCACAAAAGTTGTTAATACTTCTTCATTAACGGGAGTTGTAGCGGAATAATCTAAATATATCATAAAAATCACCAAGGTCATTATAAAGGAAATATTATTTAATTGCAAATTAAAAGATTCCTAATGAATCTTTTAAGTTAGTTTTTTCGACCATAGATATTTAATAGTTTTTTATGAATTCCTGGTTCAACTAAATCGATAGTATTGATGGAAATGGTTAAGGCCTGTTTATAATTACCTTTAAAAAATAATTTTTCAGCATTGGATAAACCTTGACCAACATCTTTATAACTACTTCTAAAACGGTTACCATACATAATGGCCATTTCGGCTAATTGAGCTGTTTTAATCATTTCATTAGTTGTATTGTATAGTTTTAAGACTAGATCCCTAGCCGTATCGACTCGGATATTTAATGTTTTAATAGCAATGGGCTTTTTTTCCAATTCTTTGACAATTTCAATAATTGATTCATTAGCTTCAGCTAATTCAACAAAATAATTATCAGTAATAATAGGTAGTTTATAACTTCTAATCCGTAATTTACATTGTTTTAGTAGTTCCTCAATTTCATCAAGCTGTTCCCTAGCTCTTATTTCATCATCATACATACTACCTAATGATTTTAAGGAAGTATCTAATGAGGTCTCAAGATCTTTTAATCTAACAGATAAAACATCAATATCATGGGTAATACGAGAATATGGGAACGATTTATTTTTAACTTGAAGCATTAAATCTTTAAAATCAGTATTAATACTCATTAGATTACTATTAACATCATCAATAACTTTAATATCTTTGCTAGTTAAATCATACATATTTTTTATATCATCTATTTGATTATAAATATCATTAACAATGCGATTAACTTTATTTAGTTTGTTTTCAAACGTTTTAGCCGCATCTTCAAAAATTTTGCGCGATAGTCTTTCTTTTTCAAAGTCGGTAAACATGCCTTCCAGATATTCCACCATAGTCTTAAGTTCAAACATACATTCTTCTAAATTTAAAACTTTTATACGATCTAAAATATTGTTAATATTCTTATTTGTTTCATTTAGATTATATTCAATATTTAAATAATCTAACGGATATTCTTGTTGAACCATGGTTTCGTAAGCATCTTTTATTTGTTCAATCTTTTTTGGAATAATCTTTTTAATTAAAAGAATCAAATCCGGCGTTTCATTAATAACAATACCCATATGATCAATCATCGAGTCAAGGGCTTTTACTACATGAATAACATCGTTATATTCATTGTTTTCCATAACGTGTTCAAAGTCTAAAAATCTTTTTTCGATATTTTCAAATTGTAATTCAATCACAGCAGTTATTTCATCATATTCATTTTTATGCAGAAGAAAAGTATTAGATAAGTCCCGGAATTTAACTTTTAATTTCGTAATAATATCCCGATATTTTTCTTCACTTAAAGTAATTTCTTTAATTTCATCTAATAGTTTATTGGCTGAAACCCGAACTTTATAAACTTCTATTTCTGTCTGCGCTAATTTCAATTGATAAGCTTGATAGTCCTTATTATTAACAAATAAATCTAATTCAAT
>CAZHWO010000027.1:0-6610 GCA_964536075.1 uncultured Muribaculaceae bacterium
AAAAAGTTATGAATTAAATGACATTGTTGGGACAAGTTATATTGAAAAAACTTATGAAAATCTTCTAAGAGGGAAGAAAGAAATATATAAAATAGTTAATAATAATCTAACGCTTAATCAAGAAGGTATGCGAGGTAATGATCTTGTTTTAACTATTGACATTAATTTACAACTTGAAATAGAAAAAATTTTGGAAGAAGAAATTCTCAAAACTAAAAGTGAACCTAATACCGATTATTATAATCGCAGTTATGTCATTATTAATGAACCTAATACGGGAGCGATTTTAGCTATTAGTGGTAAACAAATATTATCTAAAGGCGGTAGTTATAAATTTGTGGATTATACAACCGGATTACTTACTAATCCAGTTGTTCCTGGCAGTATTGTTAAAGCTGCTTCTATATTAGTTGGTTATGATACGGGTGTTTTACAAATTGGGGAGGTCAAAAAAGATGAATGTATTAAAATTCAAGCCACACCTAAAAAGTGTTCTTGGAAAACGTTGGGTAATGTTAACGATTTACAAGCCTTAGCCATGTCTTCCAATGTTTATCAGTTTAAAATTGCCATGGCGGTAGCGGGAGCCAATTATACATACAATGGCCCCTTAAAAATAAACCCGGAAGCCTTTAATATTTACCGCAAAATGTTTAATCAATTTGGTTTAGGCGTTAAAACCGAAATTGATTTTGGTAATGAAAGCTTAGGTTATATTGGTAATAAGACGGATGCTGGTTTTTTACTTGACTTTGCAATGGGACAATATGATAGTTATACCGCCATGCAAATTAGTCAATACATTAATACGATTGCTTCTAATGGTCAGCGATATAAACCTTATCTTTTAAAAGAGGTTCGTGAGGCTAGTAATACCGAAGAATTAGGTCCATTAATTAAAACCACTGAGAGTGTTCTTTTAAATAAAGTTGATGTTGATCAAGTCTATTTAGATCGTGTTAAACTAGGACTTAGAACCGTTATGACTAGTGGTTTAGGAAGGAGTTTCATGGATGCTAGTTATAATCCAGCCGGAAAAACTGGTACTAGTGAAACATTTGTTGATACCAACAATGATAATGTTATTGATACGGAAACCCTAAGTAATGCTTTTGTTGGCTATGCTCCTTATGATAATCCGCGCATGGCTTTTGCTGTTATATCTCCGGATATTCGTAAAATGAATAGTCGTTCTACTTATCAATCAGCTGTTAATAAAAGGATTACGAGAAGAGTATCTGATGCCTTCTTTCACATCTTTAAATAAATAGTATTTTGTGTTAAAATACCTTTAGGTGATTTATATGCCCACTAATTATCAAAAAGAATTAACTAAAACGATTGACAATTTACAAGAAGTTCCCACCTTATTATTACATAGTTGTTGTGCTCCCTGTAGTAGTTATGTTCTTTCTTATCTATCTAATTATTTCAGTATAACTGTTTTTTATTATAATCCTAATATTATGGATCAAGAAGAGTATCAAAAAAGATTAAACGAACAGATCCGTTTTATTCATGAATATAAGAGTAAGTATCCCATTGATTTTATTGAAAGTGATTATCTTCCGCATGAATATTGTGCTCTTATTGTGGGCTTAGAACAGGAAAAAGAAGGCGGTCGACGTTGCTATAAATGTTATAAATTACGCATGGAAAAAACAGCTGCTTATGCTAAGAAGCATAAATTTAATTATTTTTGTACCACTTTAACAGTTAGTCCTTATAAAAATGCTGAAGTAATTAATCAACTAGGTCAAGAATTACAGGATAAGTATAAAATTAAATATTTATTCTCAGACTTTAAAAAAAATAATGGTTACTTAAAGTCTATTGAACTTTCTAAAGAATACCATTTATATCGTCAAGATTATTGTGGTTGTCGTTACTCCAAAAAATAAATAGATTGTCAGATCTATTTATTTTTATGTGACCTTCAAATGACAAAAGTATGGATATGCTCCTTTTGCCGAATATAATGAAGATGAAGAAGATATGTTTATTAACTAGTTTTATAATAAAAATTTTTATTTAAAAAGCATTTCCTTTCACTACGAAAAATGTTATAATTTAGTAGTGAAAGGAAATGATGGTATGAATTATGAAAAACAAATTTTAGAATTAGCTAAAAATAACAATGGTTACATTACTACTGAAATGGTAGAAAATCACAAGATTAAAAGACAATTTTTAAGTTATCTAGTGAAAAAAGGAAAATTAGAAAAAATCGATCGAGGGATTTATATTTTGTCTGATGAATTGGAAGATATTTATTATGTTTTACAAAATAAAAGCAAGAATTTAGTTTTCTCACATACTACTGCTTTATTCTTTCATAATTTAAGCGATAGAATGCCTCATATTATTGATTTAACTGTAACTGATACATATAGAGGCTCATTACAAACAAAAGAAAATATTAACTTATTTCGTGTGAAAAAAGACTATATTAATTTAGGAGTAAATTACGCTAATTCACCATTTGGGAATAAAATTAAAATCTATGATATTGAAAGATGTATTTGTGATATTATTAAAAACAAAAGAGATATTGAATTGGAATTATTTAATAAAGCAATTAGAGGTTATCATTCTAGTAAAGATAAAAACCTTGTAAAACTAATGGAATATGCTAAAAAACTTGATATAGAAAAAGAATTATTATCTACCTTTGAGGTGTTATCATGATTACAAGTGCAGATAGTTTAAAAGCAAAATTAAAAAATAAAGCTAAAGAAATAAATATTCCATCAGATACTTTATTAAAAATGTTTATGTTTGAAAAATTATTAATAAGAGTATCTAATTCTAAATATAAAAATAATTTTATTTTAAAAGGTGGTTTTTTAATCTCATCAATATTCGGAATTAATTTAAGAAGTACCGTTGATATTGATACAACTATTAAAGGATTACCTTTAAATAAAGAATCACTAGCAATAATAATAAAAGATATTATTAATGTAAAAATAGATGATAATTGTACTTTAGAAATATCAGATATTAAAGATATTAGAGTAGAAGATATTTATAATGGTTATGCGGTAATTTTAAAAGTATCAATGGATAAATTATGGACTTTTATTCGTCTTGATGTAACAACAGGAGATGAAATTACATATAGAGAAGTAGAATTTGATTATAAAACCATATTAGAGCAAGATAAAATAAGTGTTATTACTTATAATAACGAAACTATTCTGGCTGAAAAGTTTGAATCAATTATATCTCATGGTGTTCTTAATACTAGAATGAAGGATTATTATGATTTATATATGTTTGTACAATTAAAACTAGCTGAAATAAATATAAAGACTTTGATAGATGCAATTAATAATACGGCTAAAAGAAGAAATTCTACTAACTTTATTAGTGATAGTGATAACATTATAAAATTAATTGAAGATAGTGAGAATATCCATACATTATGGGAACAATATCAAGCTAAATTTGAATATGCAAAAGACATTGATTTTGATAAAGTTATGAGTGCTATTAAGATTATAAATGAAATAGTTGTTCCTATTGAAGTATAGCTATCATTTAGCTATTAGAATATTAATATATCTCATTTTGGCGTAAGCTTAACAATCTATTTATTTTTATTGACCATTTTAATTAAATATTGTTATAATTAGTTAAGAAGAATTAAAGGAGAAGTTATGGAAATTATATATTTTATTGTTATTTTAATGTTAGTAGCGTTTTTGTTTAAAAGTATTAATGGCTTTATTTATTTAGTCGTTAGTTTTGATATTTTATTTCGTATTTTAACATTTATTAAAATGAATTTAAATTTAGGCGAAATAAATGCTATTATTGGTAAATATATCCCGGCTAGTATCCCGGCGATTATTGATAAATATACCTCCGGAGCAGTAACGACTGGTTTTATGTGGGTTCTTGTACTTATTTATGCTATATTTTTATTTTTAATCATAAAATATTTAATTGATAGAAGATAAAAAGGAGAAAAAAACATGCTTGAAATTATTATACTCGGTATTATTCAAGGAATTGCTGAGTTTTTACCTATATCTAGTAGTGCCCATTTAATTATTTTTAGAGATATTTTGGGTATTGGATCATCTATACCTAATAATATTGCTTTTTCTTTTGATATTGCGCTACACTTTGGTACGCTCTTAGCGATTGCTATTTTCTTTTATAAAGATTTTCTTAATATGATTAAAAAAGGGGTTACTAAAGGTTTTAAGGATAGTGAAGGTAAAATCTTCTGGTATATTATTATAGCGACTATTCCCGCCGCCCTTGTCGGTTTTCTATTTGAGGAATCAGTTGAAGATTATGTCCGATCTAATTTTATTTTAATAGCCTTAGCCTTAATGATTATGGGGATTATTATTTATTTAGTGGATAAAAAGATGCCCTTAAAAAAAGATATTAAAGATATCAATATGAAAGAAGCTTTTATCATTGGTTGTGCCCAAGTTTTTGCTTTAATTCCAGGTTTTTCTAGAAGTGGTACGACCATTGCGGCTGGTCGCGTTTTAAAATTAGATCGTGAAAGCGCAGCTAAATTTTCCTTTTATTTATCCGCTCCAGTTGTTGCTGGTGCTACTTTTATTAAATTATTAGATCATGAGACCTTTCTTTTAATTAAAGCTTATTTACCATTCTTTATTATGGGAGTCTTAGTTTCCTTTATCGCTGGGTTATTATGTATATCTTTTTTACTTAAATATCTTAAAAAACATGACTTTAAAATTTTTATGTGGTATCGCCTTATTTTAGGGATTATTGTTATTATCTTGACTTTAATATAAAAAACTATTCAATGAATAGTTTTTTTATATAGCGCGATATTTATTAATATTTTTAAAGGGATTCTTTTTATCAATTCGATCAGTAAATAAAATACCATTTAAATGATCAACTTCATGTTGAAAAGCAATAGCTAGTTCTTCACGAGCTCGTATTTTAATTTTTTTCCCATTGGGATCATAACCTTCAATGGTAACTCGCGCATGTCTAGGAACAATACCAATAACATTTCGGTTAACACTTAAACAGCCTTCACCCATATCAACATAAATCATTTCTTCGGAAGTACTTACTATTTCGGGATTAACAATTACATAATTATTAAACTTGCCATCTTCCACTTCATGAACAATAACAAAATATCTTTTGGGAATACCAAGCTGAATGGCTGCTAATCCCATTCCCGGTCTTAATTTATAACGTTCACAAAGATTGTCAATTTGACTATTTTTTAGATACTCAAGCATTAAATCAATCTTTGCTAGATCTTCCTTATCCATTGGAAAAAGTACTTCTTTACTTTTCATCTTTAAAATCTTATTCTTTTCATCTAAGAAATCTTTCGTTTTTAACATAACATCACCACACGCCAAGATTATAACACAAAGTTAAGAAAAAAAAAAGGGAAAAATAAATTCCCTTAAGAAATGAATCTTGCTCCAATGATTATAACTAGTAAGATAAATAATACTAGAATAATAGCGTAAGAAGATCCAACGCCTCCGCCGCCACATCCGCAGCTTGGTCCGCAAACTGGTCCGCATGTTGGCATTCCACATCCAACATTAGGAGCACATCCGCAAGAAGAACCTCCAAAATAATTCATACAATAACCTCCTTTATTTGTTATCTAATATAGTTTATTAGAAATAATCAATTGTGACAAAGTTAAATGACTAATTTATGCATTTAATCTATTAAAATATCCCATAATTATGCTATTATATTTATAGGATAGTGATAAAGATATGAAAAAGATTCTCCAAAATGTTGATAAACCCTTGTTAATAAGTACTCTTATTTTATTTATTATTGGTATTATTATGGTTTTTTCGGCTTCCAATGTCGCGGCTTATATGCGCTATAGAACCTCCACTTATCATTTTTTTGTTAAACAGTTTGCGGCTTTATTAGTTGGTTTCATCGGATCCCTTGTTATCTTAAGAATAAAAAGTAAGTATTATGGTTATCTGGCCTGGATTGGGATAATTGGGATAATTGGTTTATTATTAGTTTTGTTAATTTATGGAACAGCCACTAATAATGCCGTCAGTTGGATTAATTTAGGTTTTATGAAACTTCAACCCAGTGAATTTGCTAAAGTCATTATTATTATATGGTTAGCGGCTTATTATGAAAACAACAAAGATCATCTTGAAAACTATGGTCGTGCGCTTTTTCCCATCGTTTTAGCTGCCAGTATTGCTTTTTTAATTATCCTTCAACCGGATTATGGGACCGCCTTTATCTTTGCGTTAATTGTTTTTGTTTTATTTTTATTATCACCAGGATCAAAACAACTAAAAAAATGGATCTTATCTTTAGGGGGCTTATTATCTATAATCTCGTTAGTCATTATTTTATCTTCCGGTAACAAGCTATTTAGTGAGACGCAGACTAGTCGTTTTAACTTTTTTAATCCCTGCAGTGAAGCAAAATTTTATACCACGGGTAATCAAGTTTGTAATGGCTATATTGCCATTAATAATGGTGGCTTATTTGGTTTAGGGTTAGGTAATAGTACCCAAAAATATTTATATTTACCAGAAGCTCATACCGATTTTATTTTTGCTATAATTATTGAAGAATTAGGTTTATTAGCTGG
>CAZHWO010000027.1:6710-10295 GCA_964536075.1 uncultured Muribaculaceae bacterium
CAAAGAATTAACGTTGAAACTAAATTAAGTGAAAAAAAGTTAGGTGAAACGTTTATAAAAAGGTAATAATCTCTATAGGAGGTTATTTTTTATGGAACAATTTATAATAAAAATAATGAAGTATAAAAAAGAATTAATCATTGGGGGTATAGTCTTAGTTCTCCTGATCATCGGGGTTGGTTTTTATTGGTTTAGAAGAATTTCTAAGTCATCAGAAAAACAAGCATTACCAATTGTTGAAGTTAAAAAAGAAATCGTTATCGAACAAGAGCAACCAGAAGAAAGTTTAATTGGCGTTGATATCAAAGGCGAGATTAATAATCCCGGCGTTTATTTAGTAAATGCCTCTTTAAGAGTTAACGATATTATTGCTCTAGCTGGTGGTTTAACTAATCAAGCCGATCCCCGCGTTATTAATCTAGCTAAAAAAGTATTTGATGAAATGGTTATTATCATTTATAGTAAAACTGAAACAAATAAAATGGCTGAAGTATTAACGGAAGATGAAACCAAGTTAGAAGAATGTCTTGATTATCAGGAGATTATTAATAATGATGCTTGTATGGAATCATCTAAAGAAGAAATTAAGTCCAATAAAATAAATATTAATACGGCTACAAAGGAAGAGCTTATGACTTTATCTGGTATTGGGGAAAGTAAAGCGCTGGGTATTATTAATTACCGGGAAAAAGAAGGGTTATTTAAAACTATTGAAGATCTTATGAACGTATCCGGTATTGGAGAAGCAGCTTTTGCTAAAATTAAGGATTTTATTACTATCTAATTATTTTTATCTTATTTTATTTTTTCTAACTCTTTTTTACTCTTTTACTATTATTCATTATGGTTTTAAAACTAAATATAGTTCAGATGATACTGTTATTTCCGGTTATCTTGATGAAATTAAAATTAATGATCTATCTTTAAAAATCGTAGTAATAGGTAAGGAAAAGGTTTTAGGTAATTATTATTTCAAAGATCAAAAGGAAAAAGAGACTTTTTTCCAAACCTTTAAATTAGGTGATGATATTGAAGTCGAAGGTACCTTAAAAAGACCCAACAATAATACTGTCCCCAATCTCTTCAATTATCAAACATACTTATTATCAAAGAAGATTTATTATTTGATCGATATAACTAACATAAGTTTTAAAGGTTCTAATAACAATCCCTTTTATGCTTTAAAGAATTATATTATTAACCATATTAATAAGATAAATTTATCTCACGGTTATGTTCGGGCTTTTTTATTAGGGGATATAACCGATATTGATAATAAAGTGAAAACTAGCTATCAATTAAATGGTATAAGTCATCTTTTTGCTATATCGGGAGCCCAGATATCGTTATTAGGTCTAGCTCTTTTAAAGATTTTAAAAAAAATTAGAGTAGGGGAAAAAAGGCGTTACAGCATAACCGTTTTTGTCTTATTTATCTATATGTTTTTAACCAATTTTTCTCCCTCCGTTTTACGGGCGACTCTTTTCTTTATTTTACTAGCCCTTAATAAGATCTATTATTTAAATATTAAAACAGCTAATCTCTTAGTTATTACTCTCATTATAACGTTATTAACTAATCCTTTTATTATCTATAATGTTGGCTTTCTTTATTCTTTTATTATCAGTTTTTTCCTTATCCTTTTTAGTACTAGCATTAATCAGCATAAGAGCTATCTTATGAAACTCATTATGGTTTCTTATATTGCTTTTCTGGCCAGTTTACCTATATCTTTATCTTCTTTTTATCAAATTAATTATCTCAGTCTTATTTATAATCTTTTTTTTGTACCCTTTGTTTCTTTTATTCTTTATCCCATCAGTCTAGTTACTTTCTTTTTCCCTTTTTTAGATAAATTATTATATCTCCTAATCTATATAATGGAAAAGACTTCTTTATTTTTAGCGAATATTGATTCTTTTCTTCTTTTCAAGAAACCATCTATCCTAGTGGTAATGCTTTATTATTTAATAATTACTCTTGCTTTATGGAAAAAGAAAATAATTCCTTTTCTTTTTCTGCTTTTCTTTCATTACCATTATCATTTTTTTATTAGATCTGATTATTTATTATTAATTGATGTTGGTCAAGGAGACAGTATCTTACTTATTTCTAATAATCAAGTATGTTTAATTGATACAGGCGGTAAAAAAGCTTTTTCTAATGAAGAGGAAATAAGTCATCCCATCAGCAATAATATTACGCTTCCGTTACTAAAATCATTAGGTTATCGAAAAATTGATTATTTATTCTTAACTCATGGTGATGAAGACCATAGTGGAGAAGCTATTAATATTATCAATAATTTTTCCGTTGATCACGTTATTTTTAATGGTAATAGTTATAATTATTTAGAAAAGGAAATTATGGCTACTTTAAAGCAAAAAAAAGTCATATATTTTCAAGATAAAGTTAATAATATATATAGTGTTGGTCATTTTCAATTATTTTCTTTAAATAATCTAAAAACCAATGAAAATGATAGTAGCCTTGTTCTATTAGGAGTGATTAATGGCTATCGCTTTTTATTAATGGGTGATGCTAGTAAAAATAGTGAACAACATATTTTGAGTGAATATAATATAAAAGATGTAGATATTATTAAGCTTGGTCATCACGGATCAAAAACCAGTAGCAGTGATGAACTATTAAGTCTTAAACCTAAATATGCCTTAATATCAGTAGGATTAAATAATCATTTTAATCATCCAGCTAAAGAAGTTATTGAAGCTTTAGGTAAATACCAAATTGAATATTATCAAACAAGTACGGAAGGATCCGTTCTCATAAAGTTCAAAAATGAACTATTAATAAAAACTTATCCCCCATAAAGGATTTATTTTGACGCTAATCGCATTAGCGTTTATATAGATAAGAGAGAAAAATTTTCTCTCTTTATTTGCTTTTTTTAAAAAAATATGCTAAAATTAATAAGTCAAACATAAAAAGAACACATTAAAGTCGTTTTATTTTAATAAAAAATGAACTATTTATATATAATTAATTGACACTAGAGGTGGAATAATGAAAATAGATAATCCTGATATGGAGTATCTTGACTTAGTTAGTCATATTTTAGATAATGAAAAATTTAATGAAACCAAAGAAATTGTTCACCACGGATTAAATCGTTATGATCATTCTTTACGTGTTTCATATTACTCATATTGTATTGCTAAAGCCTTACGTATGAATTATAAAGATACCGCTCGTGGAGCCTTATTACATGACTTTTTTATTACCGATAATAACTGTTCTAAAAATGATCGTATAAAATCAGTTTTTAAGCATCCTAAGCATGCTTTAGAAAACGCTAGTAAATATTTTGATTTAACTGATATGGAAGCTGATATTATTAGAAAACACATGTTTCCTTTAACAATACTACCACCAAAATATTTTGAAAGTTGGTTAGTTGATATTGTTGATGATATTGTCTCTGTTATTGAACAAGGATATTTACTAAGAAAACAGTTAACTGCTATTACCAATTTTGCTCTAATTATGTTAATTGGATACCTAAAATAATTTAGATATCTTTTTCTTTAAATAAGACTACAAAAAGGTAGTCTTTTATGTTAATAT
>CAZHWO010000028.1:0-10191 GCA_964536075.1 uncultured Muribaculaceae bacterium
TTGGCGATAAAACACATCATACTTTTTTTGAAATGTTAGGTAATTGGAGTTTAGGTGATTATTTTAAAGAAACTTCTATACAATATAGTTTAGAATTTTTAACCAAAGTATTAAACATTGATCTTGAACATTTAGCGGTTACCGTTTTTGCTGGTAATGAAATTGTACCAAAAGATACTTTTTCAGCTGAATTATGGTTAAAAGGCGGAATCACTAAAGATCATCTGGCTTATTTAGGCGAAGAAGATAATTGGTGGCCTAATAAAGAAAATCTTGGACCCTGTGGACCAGATACCGAAATTTTTTATTGGCGTAGTAGCGAAGCGGTACCAACAGTTTTTGATCCAACTGATGAAAATTGGGTCGAAATATGGAATAATGTCTTTATGGAATATAATCATAATGAAGATGGAACTTTTTCCGAACTAGCTAATAAGAATGTCGATACTGGTATGGGATATGAAAGAGTAGTGACCATTTTAGAAGGGTTAGACGATAACTACAAAAGTTCCGTATGGCATCAAGTGATTAAAAAATTAGAAGAAATAACTAATTTAGGTTATGATGATGAACGTTATACCAAAGCGATGCGGATTGTCGTTGATCATCTGCGAACAGCTATTTTTATTGCAGCTGATGAGGCGATGATTAAACCTTCCAATACTGATCAAGGTTATATTTTAAGAAGATTAATTAGGCGCGCTATTCGCTATGCCAAAGATTTGCATATTGATATTAATAGCGATTGGGATATAAAGCTAGCGGAAGTTATTATAGATCAATATCAATCTTACTATGATGAAATAAGAAGAAATGCTTTAGTAGTTAAAGAAGTTTTAACTGATGAAAAAAGAAAATTTAATCGAACTTTAGCCAAAGGATTAAAAGAATTTGAAAAAATAGTTAAAGATGTGAAGGGAACCATCATTAATAAAGATCTATCTTTTAAGTTATATGATACTTATGGTTTTCCGATTGAATTAACTATAGAACTAGCCAAGGAGCGCGGTTTAACGGTTGATATAACTGGTTTTGGGGAAAAGTTTAAGGAGCATCAAAGAAAATCCCGTCTAGGAGCTGAACAAAAATTTAAAGGTGGTTTGAGTAGTGCTAATGATATAAATACTAAATATCATACAGCTACGCATCTACTTAATGCCGCTTTAAAACAAGTGCTCGATAAATCGGTTCATCAAATGGGCAGTAATATTAATGATGAACGAATGCGTTTTGATTTTTCTTGGCATTGTAAATTAACTGATATAGAGCTTAAACAAGTAGAGGATTTAGTCAATCTTTATATTGGGCAAGCTATTCCAGTCGAGAAGTTGGAATTAACTAAGGAAGATGCTTTAAAATTGGGGGCTGAAGCGATGTTTACTAAGCAATATGGTGATATAGTAACCGTTTATAAAATTGGTGATATATCTAGTGAGTTATGTGGGGGTCCCCATGTAAATAATACTGAGGAGTTAGGGATCTTTAAAATTATTAAAGAAGAAGCCTCTTCTAGTGGGGTAAGGAGAATTAAAGCTATTTTGCAATAAGGAAGTGATAGTTTGTATTTATTAATAAGTGACGATTACTTTATTATTTCTTATAAGATAAAAGAAATAATAAAAAGTAATTCAGAGGCTGAGGTTATCAAATTTGATTTACAAGATAACACTTTAGAAGAAGTAATGAATGCTCTTAATACGCTTAATTTATTTATGACTAAAAAAATTGTCATTGTCTATCATAGTGAGAATATCACGGAAAGCAAAGAACTAGAACAGTATCTTAGTAATCCTTTAGAGGATAATATATTAGTCATGGTGGCTAATAGTTTAGATGAACGAAAAAAGATAACCAAATTATTAAAAAGTAAATTAAAGTTATTAAATAATCATATTAATATGGATGAAATTATTAATGAAGAACTTGAGAATTATCAGATGGATCAAAATACTCGTCGTTATTTAATTGATTATTGTAACCATGATAATGATCAAATTTTGAATGAGTTAGCCAAATTAAAGTTATATAAATTAGATGAACAAAAAATTACGAAAGATGATATTAATAAAGTAGTTAAAAAAAATATTGATGATAATATTTTTAATCTTGTTGATTATATTGTTAAAAAAGATCAGAAGAAAGCCTTAGAAGTATATAATAACCTAATTTTTTATGGGGAAGAACCAATTAAGATTATGATTTTAGTGGCTAATAAAATAAGACTTATTTATCAAGTTAAGGTCTTAGCCAAAGAAAAAAGTCTAGATGAAATTAGTGAGCATTTAAAGGTTCATCTTTTTCCGATAAAACTAGCCAAAGAGATGAGTTACAGTTATAGTGAACAGGAATTAATTAATTATTTAACTAAGTTAAGTGAATTAGATATGAACATAAAGCAAGGTCAAATTATGCCAGAGATGGGCTTTAGAATGTTTATCTTTGAATTATAAAAGAAAGGAAGTTATCAAAATGACGACAGTTTTGACAGGTTTAAAACCAACAGGTGAATTAACGATTGGTAATTATATTGGCGCGATAATCCCGATGATGGAAATGCAAAAAAAATATGATCGAATTCTCTTATTTGTGGCTGATTTACATGCTTGTACCGTACCACAGGATCCAAATGAATTACATAAGCGCATTAGAAGTTTTATGGCTATGTATATCGCTTGTGGTATTGATCCGGAGAAAGTAATCATATACATTCAATCAGAAAATGAGTTTATTCCAGCTATTTCCTGGTTATTAGAGTGTACCACCCAATATGGGGAAGCTTCACGAATGATTCAGTTTAAAGAGAAGAGTCAGAAAAATAGTACTTTTTCCCTTGGCCTTTTGACTTATCCGGTGTTGATGGCGGCTGATATTTTGTTTTGTGATGCTACTTATGTTCCGGTAGGAGTAGATCAAAAACAACATGTCGAGCTTACGCGCGATATTGCTCAGCGATTTAATAATAAATATGGTGAAACATTCGCTTTACCGGAACCATTAATTAATGAAGTAGGTACCAAGATCAAAGATTTAAAAGATCCGACTAAAAAGATGAGTAAAACCGATGAAAGTCCTAATGGCGTAATCACGATGTTTGATGATAGTGAGACGATTCGTAAAAAAATTGCGCGCGCTACTACCGATAGTGATAATGTCATTAAATATGATGAAGAAAACAAACCAGGAATTGCCAATTTAATTAGTATAGCTGTAATAATGACAGGTAAAGCTATTAAAGAAATAGAAAAAGAATTTGAAAATAAGACTTATGGGGAATTTAAACAATATGTGGCTGATGTTATTATCAAAAAATTTGAACCAATTCAAAAAAGATATGCTGAACTAATTAACAGTAAAGAATTAGATCGCATATTAGATGAAGGTCTTAGCCAGACTAAGACAATGGCTCAGGAAAAATATGAACTAATGAAAAAAAATATGGGCTTGCAAAGATAAAAAAGACCATCATTATATGATGGTCTTTAATATTCTTTCGGTATTTTTAAAATTTAATTTAGCAATTTCTTTTAATTTATCTGGCCCATATTTACTAACAATTTCTTCACCAATATTATCAACTAATGCTGAGGCTCCTTTAGGTAAGGGAATATGGAGCTCATCACTTAATTGATCAAAAGCTTTTAAGAAAAGATAACGACTAATAATAGAAGCACAAGCGACGGCTAAATTTTTATCTTCTGCCTTGGTTAAAAACGTAATGTTTCTTTGAATGTTAGAGATACCTTTTAAATAATCATAATAGCGGTTTTCTCTGGCAAATTCATCAACAATAATATAATCATAGGCTGGTTTTTCTTCATTAATCAATTGATATAAAACTTTATTATGAAGAATAGCTTTTATCTTATTCATATTTTGTTCTTTACTATGTTTAGCATTATATTCTTTATTATCAATAATAATACTGCGATATTTGATCTTTTTGACAATTTCTTTCGCCACTTTTAGGATTTTTTCATCATCCATTTTTTTAGAATCTCTAATACCTAAACTTTCGAGATAAGCGATATCATCTTTTTTAACATAAGTTGCCGTAACGACAATTGGACCAAAGTAATCGCCGGTACCAACTTCATCAGAACCAACGGCATTAGAGTAGTGATAGTTATTACTATTATTTTCCTTATTTTGTAGACTTTGTCCATCAATTTCGCGCCACATATTAGCATCGACATCAGCTGTTACCCCTTGGAACATAGCTTTTCCAGATTCATATAAAGTAATAATAGTATCAGCCTCATCAGCTTGAAAGATAGCATAAGGAGGCGTCTTGTCTCTTTTTTTATCTTGATAGTAATCAACCATTTTCTTTTTGGTTGCATCACTTATTTTAATTACGATATTCATCTTATCACCTGATATTATTATAGCATATTTTAACGAAATAGTTTATAATATATTTATAGAGAATGAAAGGAGTAGAAAAATGTTATATTCATTTAATATTGTTGATGTTATTATTATTTTAGGGATGTTATCTGTTGGGATAGTGGGCCTAAAAAGAGGCGTTATTCTTCAGGCAGTAATGTCCATAGGAACGATCATTGCCTATGTTTTAGCTTTTTATTTGAAAGGACCGTTAGCACATTTTTTAAACATGAATTTTCCTTATTGGACTTTTACCGGGGCTTTTAAAGGAGTAACTATTTTGAATGTGATGCTATATCATATTTTAGCTTTTGTCGTAATTTTAGTCATTATTTTGGTTATTTTGAATATTATTATTGCAATAGCTGGTGGTTTTGAAAAAATTCTAAAATTTACAATTGTCTTAGGAATTCCATCGAAAATCTTAGGCTTTATTCTCGGATTAGTAGAGGGTTATATTTTAGTTTATATGGCTTTATTTTTAATTCACCAACCAGCAATGAATTTTGATTTTGTGCAAAAGTCCAAATTAACCCCCATTATTTTGAATTCTACCCCAGTATTATCTAATGTAGCACAAAAGGTTAATAATGCCATTAGTGATATTTATGCCTTAAAAGATGTTGACAAAGAGAATTTAAATAATTACAATTTAGAGGTATTAGATATTATGTTAAAATACAAAATAACAACGAAGAAGGAGATACTAGACATTAAAAATAAGGGTAAGTTAGATACCATTCAAAATATAGATAGTATTTTAGAAAAATATTAGGAGGAAAGATGATACATTTAGAAAATGAACATTTTAATGAAGTGGTTAGTCAAGGATTAGTGTTAGTTGATTTTTTTGCAACATGGTGTGGTCCTTGCCGTATGCTGGCCCCTATTTTAGCCGAACTTGATCAAGAAAAGCTGGTTAAAATAGTTAAAGTTGATGTTGATCAACATGAGGATTTGGCGCGAAAACATACGGTTATGAGTGTTCCAACCTTAATGCTCTTTAAAGATGGTAAAGTAGTTGCTCAAATAAGTGGTTTTATGCCATTAGATGATCTTAAGGAATGGATTAATAATTATAAATAATAAAAGATTGATTATAGGACAACATAATCAATCTTTTTTTCGGTTAATTCTTGCAAATCATCTTTGGCTATATCAACAATGTAGGTAATATCTTGATCAAAAATAATTTCTTTAATAAGCGCATCTTTTAATAATTTATCCAGCATTTTTTTATTAGTATAACAGGTCTTTATTTGAACAGTTATATATTTAATGGCGAAAATAATATTATCGTTATCAATAACTTGCATACTGGCTTGACGGTAAGCACGGAGTAATGGCCCGGTTCCTAGTTTCGTTCCACCAAAATAACGGACCACAATGATTAAAACATTTGTTAAATCTTTTTTTAAAAGGATATCCAAAATAGGTTTACCAGCCGTCCCAGTTGGTTCATGATCATCACTATATTTCATCAGATTATTTAAGCGATAAGCATAACAATAATGAGTGGCATCGGGATGCCAATCTTTTACTTTTTTTAAATAATGGGAAAACTCATTGACATTATTTATTTTAAAGAGATAGGTAATAAATTTAGACTTTTTTATAATGAGTTCGTCGGACTTATTTTCTTTAATGGTATACATTATCTTCACCAATAATAATTATACCTTTAGAAGGACGAAAAGTAAAACCTTTAATATTAAGAAAAAAAATGCTATACTATTAGGGAGA
This sequence comes from uncultured Muribaculaceae bacterium, assembly GCA_964536075.1. Taxonomy (GTDB): domain Bacteria; phylum Bacillota_I; class Bacilli_A; order RF39; family UBA660; genus JAAZHK01. The sequence goes on from CAZHWO010000028.1 coordinate 6,130, forward strand.
TGATGGGTATGTTTAAAGAAAAATTAAGAATGGTACCAGAATTACCAGGTAGTTACCAGATGAAGAATAACGAAGGAATCATTATCTATGTTGGTAAAGCGAAGAATTTAAAAAACCGGTTAAAGAGTTATTTTAATGGAACAGTAACTGGTAAGACACTAGCTCTAGTTAATGAGATAGCTGATTTTCAATATATTGTTACCAATAATGAATTAGAAGCCTTAATTCTGGAAATTACTTTAATAAAAAAATATAATCCGAAGTATAATGTTCTTTTAAAAGATGATAAAAGTTACCCTTATATTGAATTGACCAATGAAGTATACCCACGCCTTAAAATTGTGAGAAATATTAAACGAAAAAAGAAAAAAACTGGTTTATTTGGTCCTTATCCTAATGTTAAGGCGGCTCGTAAAACCGTCAATATTATTAATCGTATTTATCCGTTACGAAAGTGTGAAAGTCTCCCCAAAAATGTTTGTTTATATTATCATTTAGGTGAGTGTTTTGGTTATTGTAAATATCCTGTGGCTCAAGAAACCCTTAATTCCATGATGGAGGAAATAACTAGTTTTTTAAAAGGGAATAATAAAATAATTACCGATAGAATTAACCAAGAGATTATAGAAGCTAGTAAACATTTAAATTATGAGAAAGCATTAGAACTTAAGAAAATGCTTGATGATATCAATATTACCTTAAGAAAACAAAACATGGATTTAAACCGTAACGCGAATTACGATATTTTTGGTTATTATCAAATCCATAATTACTTATCAATTACCGTTTTTAATATTAAAGAAGGCTTATTATTTGGACAGCATAATTTTATTATTAATACTTTAGATATTAAAGAGGATATGTTACATTTTATTATTAATTACTATGAACAAAATAATTTGTTACCTAAAGAATTAATTGTTGGCGATATTATTGATCAGGAACTTTTATCCGAGTATTTACAAATAAAAGTTAATGCTCCTCAACGCGGGATATTAAAGAAGTTGTTAGCCATGGCCAACGAAAATGCTTTAGTCGCTTATCAAGAAAAAGAAGCGGAATTAAACCGTTCATTATTAGAAAAAGAAAAAGGCATCAAAGAGTTAGAGGAGCTTTTAAAAATAAAGAAAGCTTCACGGATTGAGGCCTTTGATAATTCTCATTTATTTGGAACTTGTTATGTCGGGGGAATGGTCGTTTTTGACCATTTTGAACCAATGAAAAATGACTATCGCAAGTTTAAGTTAGATATTACCACTAAAGATGATTTAACAGCGATGAAAGAAGTCATTTATCGCAGGTATTACCGGGTATTACTGGAACATTTAGAAAAACCGGATATAATTATTGTTGATGGGGGTAAGTTGCAAGTAGGGGCGGCTAAAGAGGCTATTGATAGCCTAAAATTAAATATTAAGATCATTGGGTTAAAGAAAGATAAAAAGCATCGAACTAATGCTTTAATAAATGATAATTTAGAGGAAATTATTTTAGATAATCACAGTAATTTATTTTTGCTATTAAGTAAAATTCAAGAAGAAGTTCATGAATATACTATTAATTATCATCGCACGATTAAAAGTAAAGGTTCGTTAGCTAGTTTACTTGATTTAGTACCAGGAATAGGTAAGACAAAAAGGCAATTATTGTTGAAAAGATTTGGTTCACTTAAGAAAATGAAAGAAGCTTCTCTAATAGATTTAGAGGAAGTATTAGATAAAAAAACAGCAAATAATTTGTTTGTTTATCTAAAAGATTTATAGTATAATAAAAGAGGTGATAAAGATGAAAAATAAAGGTTTTACTTTGGTTGAATTATTAGGGACGATTACCATTATTGGGATTATTTTTGCAATAGCCATTCCTAGTGTTACTTATGTCATTAGGGCCAGTAAAAAGAAAGCTTATCGTGCTCATGAAAATAGTATGGAAAAAGCAGCTACAGCTTATTTAATTAATAATGATAATGCTATTCCAAGTAGTGGAAGTTGCTATATTTTACTTAAAACCTTAATTGATGAAAAATATATTGAACCATTGGATGATCCTGATGATAAATTATTATCTTGTATAGTTGAAGATGAAGAAGAACCTATTGATCTATCATATGTGGTAGTAGAACGTAAAGATACTACAAGCAATATTGGTTTAACTTATTCAGCTTATTTAAAATGTTCTAAGTATAGTACATCTGATGTAACAAAGCCTGTAACAATGTGTCCATCTGAATAGATTAGAGATATTATATTGGGGGATTTATTATGAATTATATCAAAGTGATGACTACTGATTTAGCTAATAAGATTGCGGCTGGTGAAGTGGTAGAACGTTGTATGAATGTGGTTAAAGAATTAGTGGAAAATGCGATTGATGCCGGAGCGACCGAAATAAAAATTGATCTTAAAGATTCGGGAATTAAAGAAATAAAAGTAACTGATAATGGTATTGGTATGAATAAGATTGATGCCAAAAATGCTTTTTTGCGTCATGCTACAAGTAAGCTAACAAGCACTGAAGATTTATTTAATATTACTTCGTTAGGTTTTCGCGGTGAAGCACTACCTTCTATTGCCTCAGTTAGTAAAGTTAATATGAAAACATCAGATGGCGATACGGGTACAGAATTAACCATTAATGGTGGTGTTATTGATGATATTCGTGAATCAGATCTACGAAGAGGAACCATTATTAAGGTAATGAATCTTTTTTATAATACGCCAGTCCGCTTAAAGTTTTTAAAGAATCCTTATATTGAGTTAGCTAATATTTTAGAATACGTTAATAAAATGGCGCTTTCTTATCCCAGTATAAAGTTTGTTTTATTCAATAATGATAAGATGTTATTGAATACGGATGGAACGGATCGGTTACTAAAAGTAATTAATGACATTTATGGCATAGCCGTTACTAAAAAGATGATTGAAATTCAAGCGGAAAATAATGATTATTCTATTAGTGGCTATATGTCTTATCCGGAAATTATTAAGTCTAATCGTAATGCTATGACCATTTTAGTAAATGGTCGCGTGATTAAAAATAATGAAATTATTAAAACAATAAAAGAGGCTTATCATACCTATTTAGCTGTTGATAAATTTCCCATTGTGATCTTAAATATTAAAGTTGATCCCATCTTAATTGATGTTAATGTTCATCCAACGAAAAGTGATATTAAATTTTCCAAATTAGAGGTTTTAAATGATCTAATTTTTACTACTATTAGTGATAAGTTAAAAACCTTTTTATTGATTCCGGAAATCAAGAAAACTTATGATGAACAAAAGGAAATCAAAAAGGTTAATGAAATTTTTAGAGAAAAAGAAGAAGTTATTACTTATCCTAATATCGAGGAAATAACCTTAGATTTAGAGATTAAAGAAGAAGTAACTTCTTATGCCGAAAAAGAAGACCGTATTAAAGAAATTTATCCAGTTGGTTTAGTTCATGGAACTTATATTATTGGGGAAAATGAAGACGGGATGTATATTATTGATCAACATGCCGCGGCTGAGCGAATAAATTATGAACGTTATTTGCAAGAATTAAGTCAAACATCATCGGCCACAATTGCTTTATTGGTACCCATTAATATTGAGTTACCCAGTAATGAATATATTATTTTGAAGGAACATCTAGATATTTTAGCTGATTTAAATATTGAAGTAGAAGAATTTGGAATAAATACTTTCGTGGTTAGAAGTCATCCCATATGGTTACCAAAAGATTATGAGGATCAAGCTATCCGTAAAATAATTGATATTATTATTAATAAAGAAGCCTTTGATCATGAAAAATTTATAGAAAAGGTAGCGATTACTTTAGCTTGTAAATTATCAATTAAAGCTAATCAAAACTTAACTATTGCAGATATGCAAATTTTAATTGATAAACTGCGCAAGACTGCTAATCCATTTACTTGTCCGCATGGAAGGCCAACGATTATTAGTTATTCCAAATTTGAATTAGAAAAACTATTTAAAAGAGCAATGTAGTAATTGCATAAAAAAAAATACAGTGTATATACTAGTATTGACAATAGTAGTAAAAAATGCTATTATTGTT
>CAZHWO010000029.1:0-9605 GCA_964536075.1 uncultured Muribaculaceae bacterium
CGCCATATAAATAAACTCTCTCCCACGATACTTTAGTAGTAAAACCTCTTAATAGGTGACTATGTTCAGCAATATAGGCATATTCTCGATCACTAACATTAGTGTCTTTGATAATATGCTCTTCATAGGAATAACCTTTATTCATTAAATAATATAAATAAATGGCTTTTTTATCGCGATTATTATAGATACTTAGATCTTCCTCTGTAATCCGAGCAATTTTTAAATTATAGATATCACTTTCACTTAAAAGGCGATTTTCTAATTGCTTATATTCTTCTTTGGTTATTAATTTATCAGCTTTTTCGGCTTGATCGACAAGATAGTATTCTTTTATATTACGTAAAGAAAGTTTTTCATATGGTAAATCAAGATAATTACTAACCTCATAAGCTAAAGCTTTTTCCTCATTAAAAGTAATTTTCTTTTCTTTTTTATAACTAATGACATATAAAGGTTTATTATCAACTAAAAGATTATAATTACGATCATAGATTCTTCCTCGTGGTGCGGATGAACCTTCGGTATAAAGTAAAACAGAGGAAGATAAAGCTTCTTCATAATATTCATGATGAATAATAATAACACTATATAACTTTATGATCACGATAAAAAAAATAATAAAAATAATTATCCTTAGATATTCCAATCGCTTATCAATGATCTCATCCATTATAATCACCTTTATTATTATGTGAATTAATAAAATTATTATAATTGGCATATAGATTATTAGGAGGAAAAATGTACGAAAATTTAATAAAACAATATATTGATAATTTAACAACCGGCGATTTAATTATTTTATGTCAGAAAAGAGATATTATCATTACGGAAGATGAAGCGCAAATATTATTAGACTGTTTTAAAAAAGAATGGCCTATCTTTTATAAAGGAGATCCTTCTAATGTAATAAAAGATTTAGAGAGTAAAATTAGTCCTAAAGCTTTTTTAAAATTAAAGAAATTATATATTGAATATAAAAATAAGATTAGCTACTAATCTTATTTTTAAGTTCTTCATCAAATATTTTATTTTTTATCATAGCAATTTCATATTTATAGGGAGGATATAAACCTTCAACATAAGGTGTTTCCAAAATCTTCGGAATATGAGAAATTCGATCATTATAGATTATATTTAATAAGTTATCAAACCCTAAAGTCCCGAAACCAATATTTTCATGACGATCTTTATGGGAAGAAGGATCATTTTTACTATCATTTATATGAATACACCCTAAATAGGATAAACCAATTACCTTATCAAAATCATCTAGGATTTGATCAAAATTACTGATATCATATCCAGCATCATTTAAATGACAGGTATCTAAACATACCCCAATATTATCTTTATGATCTATGCCAGCAATAATTTGTTTAATTTCCTCAAAAGATGACCCTATTTCACTGCCTTTTCCAGCCATGGTCTCTAATAAGACTTTAACATTCGTATTCACTAGAACAATATTTAAGCATTTAATAATATTTTTGATACCAATATCCATACCTAATCCTACATGACTACCAGGATGAAGAATTAATTTATTAATTCCTAATTGTTCACATCTTTCTATTTCCCTAGTTAAGAAGCTAATCCCAAAATCGGTATTAGCAATATTAGCTAAATTAATTATATAGGGAGCATGAACAACAACATTATTATAATCAATATTACTCTCTTTCATTAATTTCATCGCTTCTAAGGTAAGATTATCATTGATAGCTACACGATTAGTATTTTGCGGAGCCCCAGTATAAAACATAAAAGTATTAGCATCATAACTTAAGGCTTCCTTAACACAACCAAGTAACTGTTCTTTATTAAAAGATACATGAGAACCAATTATTAACATATACATCACCACCTCTATTTTATCATAAAAAAACTTAAGTAAAGCACTTAAGTTGGTTATTTATTATTAATCACTATATAAATTTGTAATAAATGTTGCTGGGGTAGTACATGTTTGTCCGCCTTTTTTAACATCGCTTGTATCTAAATCTTTTTCTACAATAGGAATACCACCTACTTCACCAATACCATTGCCACTACTATCAATTAAACATATCGAATAAATATAATCACCAGCAGACTCCTCAACTTTAACATAACTACTAGCAGTATATGCTTTATCAAATGGAGATGTTGTATTACTAACCCTTGCTACTCTTATATCAGATATTTTTACATAAACGGCACCACTACTTGGTAATATTTTTGGATTTGATAAAGTAGCTATTTTAACACCATCTATCAATTGATCAGCCGCATCCATAAAAGCATTTATTCTACCTTTATTTACGGATGAACTAATATTTTGACCAGCAATTATATAAGCTACTACCCGAAAAACAATTATAAAAAGACCTATAACTAAGAAAAACTTTAATAATTTACTCATATTATCATTTTCTCCATAATTTATTATATAGTAAAGGATAAGGGTATTAACTTATGCTTATCAATTTCCGTATAACTCGCCAACAGCATCAATAGTTTGAGTTATAGTTCCATCAGGGGTACCACAAGTACCTCCAGTCAAATCCACAGTACCAGTAGTAACTTCACGAATATCAGTTTCCGGTATACCTCTGGTACCATCCGTTAAACAAATAGAATAAACATATTCATCTTCATCGTCATCATAATCTATTCTAATATAACTACTAACATTATAAGTACCACCAAAAGGAGATTTTTCCTTGCTCCCTTTTTCTAATTTAATAGCAGCTAATTTAACAATCGTTACATTAGTGCCACTTGGCAATATAGTTGGATTTGATAAGGCTCCTATCCTAACTGCATCAACTAATTGATCAGCTGTATCAACATAAGCATTCTTTCTAGCATTTAAGATAGCGGCACTGATACTAGGAATAGCTATTATTAAGATAACACCTAAGATAACAATAACCGCTAATAGTTCAATTAAAGTGAATCCTTTTCTATTTAATTTTTTCATTTTTAATTCCTCCATTTTCTACTTTCTAGGTAAATTTTACCATAACCATTTTAACTAGTCAATATCTAGTCCATATTTAATTGATTTATTCTGGAAGACAAGAGTTACCTGATGGGGTAATTGCCTCTAAATGTACAATATTAGATCTTTGAAGACTAGAAAGTTCAACATTATTAATGCCTAAAACTCCATCAGTAAAATATATAGTATAAGTGTAACTTGTTCCATCTTTAGTAATAACTACATATGAATCACTACTATAGTTATTTTTATTAGGACTTTTATCCATATCAACATTATCTAAGGAGCTTAATTTTACATAACAACTACCTGTTGTTGGGTAAGCATTTTCTTTACTTAACTTATATTGGACAGCAGACACAAATTTTTTAGCATCAGAAACATAAATATCTTTCTTATTTTTATCCATTATAGATATAACATTAGGTACAGCAATTAACATAATGATACTTAAAATTACTAATACTCCTAATAATTCAACTAAGGTAAATCCTTTTCTATTCATCTTAAGACTCCTATCTTAGATAATTATACAATATACTAATAAAATTTACAACTAGTTTATTACATCAAATTGACTATTATACAAATTATAGTAAAATTCTTGTTTAGCTAGTAATTCTTGATGATTACCAATTTCAACTATTTTGCCTTGATCCATAACAATAATCATATCAGCATTCTTAATCGTCGATAGTCGATGGGCAATGACAAAGCAGGTTTTATTCTTCATTAATTTTTCCATAGCTGCTTCAATTAATAACTCACTTCTGGTATCAATGGAAGAAGTGGCTTCATCTAAAATTAAGATTTTAGGATCTAAAAGAAAAGTTCGAGCAATGGTTAATAGTTGTTTTTCACCAGCTGATATATTAGAAGTCTCCTCATTTAAAACCATATCATAGGCTCCTGGTAAAGTATGAATAAAGTGATTAGCGTGAGACATTTTAGCTACTTCAATTATTTCATCATCAGGAGCATTAAGTTTACCATAAGCTAAATTTTCTTTAATAGTTCCATGGAATACCCAGGTGTCTTGGAGAACCATACCAATTAAACTTCTTAAATATGCTTTTTTCATATCTTTTATATTGACACCATCGATTAAGATTTTACCACTATTTAATTCATAGAAACGCATTAAGAGATTAACCAGTGTTGTTTTACCAGCTCCGGTTGGTCCCACAATCGCCACCTTCATACCTGGTTTAATAAAAGCATTAAAATGATCGATAATAATTTGATTGTCATTATAACCAAAGGTAACATCTTGAAATTCCACCGTACCTTTTACTTCTTTTATTTTTGCATTATGGATATCTTTCGTTTCTTCTTGTTCAGCTAATAGATTAAAGACTCTTTCGCTAGCTGCAACCGTGGACTGCATAACATTAGCCACTGTTGCCAGCATCATAATAGGTTGGTTAAATTTACGAACATATTGAATAAAAGCTGTAATATCCCCTACTTTGATATATCCTTTAACAGCAAAATATCCACCTAATAAAGAAACTAAAACATAACCAAAGTTTCCTACTACTTTAATAATCGGCATCATTAAACCAGAGAAAAACTGGCTTTTAAGGGCATATTTATATAATTTATTATTGATAATAGCAAACTTTTCAATACTTTTTGCTTCCCCATTATAGACTTTAACAATATTATGAGCAGCATAAATTTCTGTAATATGACCCGTTAACTCACCAATGGTATTTTGTTGTTCATCAAAATATTTTTGACTTTTAGACACAATCGTAACAATTAAAATAAGTGATACTGGCAAGGTAATCAAGGTAACTAACGTCATCCAACCACTAATACTTATCATCATAATTAGGATACCGATAATGGTAATAAAAGAAGAAAATATTTCGGTAACAATGGCATCAATATTACTCGTAATGGTATCAATATCATTGGTAACTCTACTTAGGATATCCCCAGCTTTATTATTATCAAAATATTTTAATGGTAATCTATTTAATTTTTGCGAAATTTCGGCCCTTAAGCGATAGGTAACTTTAGCCGTAATTTTACTCATTAAAAAACCTCTAATAAATCTAAATAAAGCGGATAAAAGATAAATTATTAATAAAACAATAATCGTTTTACCAATGGCCATAGTATCAATTTGTTGATGATTTTTGACACTATTATATAAACTGGTCGTAATATCTCCTAATATCTTGGGCGAAATAACTGTAAAGAAAGTAGCTATAACAGCTGATAAAATAATGATCACAATTCTTAAACGGTAGGGCTTTAGATATTTTAATAAATGTTTAAGATTCTTTTTGAAATTTTTCGGTTTATCGGTAACCGCTACTTTTCCACCCGGTCTCATAGTAGTTCCTCCTCTGATAATTGCGATAAGGCAATTTCTTTATACACCGGACAATTAAGTAACAAATCATGATGTTGACCATAACCAACTACTTCTCCTTCATCAAGAACTAATATTTTATCAGCTTGTTTAATTGTCCCAATTCTTTGAGCGACAATAATTATTATTTTATCTTTGGTAATGGACTTTAAATTTTTTCGTACTTCTTTGTCTGTTTTAAAGTCTAAAGCCGAAAAACTATCATCAAAAATGTATATTTTAGGATCAGAAGCAATAGCACGCGCTATTTGGATTCTTTGTTGCTCTCCACCTGATAAATTACTTCCCCGTTCAATAATTGGATCGGTAAACTTTTTTTCTTTATTCTTGATAAATTCATAGCTATTTGATATTTTTGCCGCTTTAAGCATTTGCTCATCAGTTATTTGGTCACTAGCATATTTAATATTTTCACTAATAGTTCCGGAAAAAAGCATACTTTTTTGGGGTATATAACCTAAACAATCTCTTAATTCTTTAATTTTTAAATCTTTGATATTAATCCCGTTAATTGTAATTAACCCTTCACTAATATCATAAAATCGAGGTATGAGGTTAATAATACTACTTTTACCTGAGCCCGTAGAACCAATAATAGCTAAGGTTTCCCCGCTTTTAATAGCAAAAGAAATATCTTTTAAAACAGGTAAAGTAGAGTTAGGATAACTAAAAGTAACATTTTTAAAGACTAATTCCCATTTTTTTAAATGAGGTAGCTTTTTAGGTTTATTTTTATCTTTAATAACCGGTTCTAACTCCAAAATATCTTTAATTCTTTTAGCTGATGTCATAGCTCTTGGAGCCATAACAAAAAGCATAGACACCATTATGAAACTAGTCATTATTAAACTAGCATATTGAGCAAAAGCAATTAATTCACCTACTTGAAGTGAACCTAGATTAATTTGAATAGCTCCTGTCCATAGAATACCGACAGTAATAAAATCAAAGATAATATTAACAGTTGGATCAATTAAAGCTCCTAAACGGTTAATAAACAGGTTCGTATCGGTTAATTCTTCGTTAGTATTTTTAAATTTTTCTTCTTGATACTTTTCATTATTAAAAGCCCTTATAACTCTTGTTCCGGTAAGGATTTCTCTAGTGACTAAGTTTAATTTATCAATTAATCCTTGTAACTTTGTAAATTTATGATTCATTAAATTAAAAATAATAACAACAAAAGCAATAATTAAAATAATACCAATTAAAATCACTCTCGACATAGATATACTTTGACGAAGAGCCATGAAAACGCCACCAATACCCATGATCGGAGCCATAAGCGCTATTCTGATGAACATAATAATGGCTTGGGAAACATGATTGACATCATTAGTAGTTCTAGTAATTAATGAATTAGTACCAAAATTAGCAAATTCATTTAAAGAAAAAGTTTCAACTTTCGTAAAAATTTTATTTCTTAGATTACTGGCAAAACCTACGCCAATTTTAGCGGAAAGATAACTAATGACTACTTGCACTAATCCACCAACAAGAGCAATAATAAGCATTATAAGACCAATTTTAAAAATATAAGTTAAATCATTATTAACAATTCCTTTATCAATAATAAAAGACATAAGTGAGGGCAAAGCTAACTCAGCTAGCACTTCTAAAACAATAAAAATAATAACGATAAAAATTAATAATTTATAAGGTTTCAAGCAATTTAATATTTTTTTCATATAAGACCTTTCTTTAATTGGTTGCTAAGTATATTATATCATTATTTAGATAATTTCCAATATAATTATATCGAGGTGATATATATTTTTAGTGAAAAAGATGCTTTAAGTATAGCAGATAAGCTGGGTATTAATTTTAGCGATTTTACCCTTGAAGATTTTATAACTGGTCTAAATATTGAGTTAGAACATGGTAGAATTAATAAGAATACCAATGTTACTGATAATGACTTAGAAAAAACGGCTAAAATAGCTTTAGCCCACTTAAATGAGTTTTCGGATTATTATAATCAAGATTATGGGTTACCAGCTTTTGAAAAAAGTCTAAAAAAAAATAGTCAGTGACTATTTTTATCTTCTTCCATTAGATGAATTTCTCTTAGCATCTCTACATGATTTACATCTAACTGGTTCGTTAGTAAAGCCTTTTTCTTTGTAAAATTCTTGTTCACCAACAGTAAATATAAATTCTTGGCCACAATCTTTACATATAAGCTTTTTGTCTTTTAATTCCATTTTTATTCCTCCTTCTTAACAAATATTTGATCATTTTATTAAGGTCTTTAAAGGGACAAAATAAAATTAAATCATTAGTATTATATCATTATTATATGCAAAAAGCAAATTTTTATTTTGCTAAGGCCAAAAAATCACTTTTAACGATAAAAATTTATAGTTTTTTTATCTTAGTTACCCTTTTATCATCAACTGATAAACTATATGGATAAGCTAAATTACCCTTTTCATTAAGAATACCGGCTCTTTGTAATTTTTGAATAATATATCTATTTAGTCCTTCAGGATTTTCTTCTTGCATGCGAGTATAACATGATAATACATCATTAGTATATCTGGTATACTCTTCGGCACTATCATTTTTGGGAAGAGTAACTCCAATTGAAGTACATTTTTTTATAGATTCACAAGCAACTGAATAAAATTCTAGTCCTTGTTTTTCATCAGAAAAAGGTTCATCAGATTTAACAATATAATGGTTTTTGCCGCTTACAACATATGTGCCAATTACAGTCTTTCCTTCTGAAGTTATACCTTTATAATAATCCATATGAATTCCTCCTTTTTAATCAATTGTTAACATTTAATTATTCTTTACTATTGACTTAAATCAAATCTACTGACATCAAGTGAGTGATTATTAGTTAGTTCGGCTTCGGTTAAGGCACGATTATATATACGAACAGCATATATTCGGCCATATAAGTATTCACTATAAGTAGCTCCAGTATAATAACAACCAACTAATATTTTTGCTGAAGCACTTCCATAAGTAAACGATGTATTTGTTTGCGATATAGTATTATTAATATAGGTTTTTAAATAGGCATTATTTACTTGCATAACGGCAGTAAAAGGGGTTCCATAAGTAAAATATACACTATCTAAATATTGGGCATTTCCGTGGGGCATATATTGGTTATTTTTGGTTCCAAGCATCCAATTATAAACCGGACCAGAACTTCTGTTAGCAACAATATAGGAATAACCTTGACCAGCATTATTAATTTGAGCCACTACTTCAACGGTCATAGCAGATAAAGAATTAAAAACAGTTGTATTTAGATACCAACAATTGCTATTACTAGAAACATAGTATTTGTCACTAAAAGTTCCAGTGGCAGCAGCGGTAAAGTGATAATTATTACCACTTAAATCATACCAGGTAGTTAAAGAACTACTATGATTACCTACTCCATTATTATCGATACCGTCTAAATATAGCATTAAACCATTACTGACATAAGTTGGTTCCGGCTCTGGCTCGGGCTCTGGTTCTTGTTCTGGAATACTTCCTCCAACAGCTATAATATCTTTGGTCACTGCTTTGATCTCTACTGGATTTATGGTTGTATTACCACCATTTACGGTTTTACTCCCGATACCATTTCCTCCATCATCCATTAAATATATCGAATAAACATATTCTTGATTAATATCATCATAGTTTATATAGACTCCACTATCAGGGGTATATGTTTTACCAAAGGGTGATTTGGTACTACTACCTTTTTCTAGTTTTATTTCAGATATGGGAATAATTGATGTTCCTGTTGAGGGTAATTTTGATGGATCATTTAAAGTTATTAATCTAGCTCCATCAACAAATTCATTGGCCGTTGCAACAAAGCTATTTTTTCTGGAATTTAAAATGGCCGCACTAATACTAGGTATAGCTATAACTAGAATAACTCCTAAGATTACTATTACGGCTAATAACTCAATTAAGGTAAAACCTTTTTTATTCATTTTGACCACTATCCTATAAATAGATTATATAATAAGGACCACATTAATACAATATGGTCTTTTATATAATAAATATTATATATTAGGGTATGATATTATGACTAATTACTAAATCTTGTTAAATCAATAGCGTAATTACCTGCTATTTCATCAGCGGTTAAAACGCGATTATAAATTCTTAATGAATATATGTTACCACCAAAAGCATATACAGCATTGTTCCAGTTCCCATAGCTACCTAATCCTTGAGGATAATTAGTGCCCGCTGAGGCTAGTA
>CAZHWO010000030.1:0-7644 GCA_964536075.1 uncultured Muribaculaceae bacterium
GATGTGCCTTTAATAAATAATTTATTATCAATAAAATTAAGATTGGTAAAGAAATTAAACATCGTATCATAGCTAATAGGAGCCGTATCACTAATTAAACCAGCATCTCTTAGGGATATAACTAAGGGAGCCTCTCTTTGATAGTAATCCATCTCAATATAAACTCCACGACCTGAAGCGATGGTCTTTCGTCTAGTCATTTCGCGATAACCTAAGTTATTGAAGATTTTGGTACTCTTATATAAACCATTTATTACTTCAATATAAGCAACATAATCTCCTTCTGGTAAAGTAGTACTAGAAAGATCAATACTAGTTTTAAACCAGCCTTTACTATAATCATAAGGTTTATCATCATCGACATTACTAAATTCAAATGGATAGCCAGTTGACCAATTAGTTAGATTAAAACGATAGTCGACGTTGGTGGCCACATTTTTTAAGATAAGGGTTTGTTTAACCGCATCAGTATTATTATTCATGCCCGCGATGGCGATAAAACCACTTACTTCATAAGTATCATCAGTCTGATAAACTAATGATTGAAAGTATGATAAAGCACTCTTATCAATATAATCAGTGATGACGATATTGATAGTTTTGGTGGTGGTATTACTATCACTATCAATTATTCGATAAGTTACTTGATAAGTTCCTACCACATTGACATTAACATTGTTACTAATAACTTCGATATTACTGGTTAGATTACCATCTTCAATATCCGTAGCTGTTGCATCCTTTTTATAATCAATGGTTGATCCAAGTAAATACATTTGATCAGTGGCACTAATAACCGGATAATTAATCGTCAAAGCAGCGGAATTGTATGCTAAGGTACAACCATCATAATTAGTAACAATCCATCCTGTGGTACCATTATTGTAATATATTTTAGCCCAAGTAACCCCTGAGACTACTTTATCTTCAATGACCCCCACATAACTAGCACTTGGTAAAGAACCAACAATCGTACCCGAAGTTGAAGCCGTTGAGCGAACATTTTGAGTAGTACTTAAATCGGATAAGGTGGTTTTACCAATAACCGCGTTATTAATTATCTCAACATCACTAGCCGATACCCACTCTTTTTGAGTTGTACTATATTCATAAGTAACTAAATAAGATATTGTTTCGCCACTAGCATTTAAAGTGGCTTCATGAACAATAACTTTGGCATTAGCGGGAATGGTAACTCCTTTAGAACTATCTAACAAAGATGAGTAATAAACGGTAGTCGTATTTTTAATATTACCAAGCTTAGGACTTAATTCATTATTGGCTTGATAAACGGTATAAGTAAGACTGGGATAATTATAGTTATAAACATTTAAAGGACTAACATAACTACTTTTAGTATTAACTTTCGTAAAATATTGGGCTGGGACATAGGCATAGTTATAAGACCAATCATATTTAGACGTCATACTTTGATTAGATATATAGGACTTACTAGCATTTTGATTCATATCACTCATAATTTTATACCAAAGTTTTCCGTCCGTTCCCATTTCTTCACCGATAACCAAGACCGCAGCATCAGCCAAATCGTAGTAATAACCACTATAAATATTGGCACTACTTGGATTAGGAGCCACTTTAGGATATATAGCTGCACTAGTGTTAGTTACGGCAATTTGATAATAGTTATAATCCTGCATTCCTAAAGCTTTATCTGCCCAATAATAGTAAGAAGCGGCTTTTTCTCCCCAATAAGGATCTGAAGCATATTGCACATTTATTCCATTAGCTTTATTACCTAAGATAGATCCATAAAAACGCCAATCAGTTGGTTCCAGATAGCCATAAGTCATCCATATTTGCGCATGTTCATAAATAGACGTTCGGATATTTAAGTAATAAGAAGCCCCATTTGGATTAGAGTCAACGGCATTATGACCAAATAGGTTATTACGATTGATGGCATAGCTACTTCGACCAGTGGCGGATTCATTGCGAGCTACGCCAAGCGTTGTTAACATATTAATACCATAATATTCTTGGGATTCATAGAAAGATGATCCCTCACCATAAAGCATCGAATAGCCACTACGATTATACGAACCATATGATTTACCTATATAACCTAAGGTACTTCTTATATAATTGTTTAAATCGGTAGCCGAATAGTTTGATTTACTATGAAGTGGTAACCACATATAATAATTATAATATGGATTACTAGCATTATAAGCATTATTTCGGGTATTATTTTTATAATCAGTTAACATCGTTTTTAAATCGGTATAAAAATATTTGCCATCATAACTATAGTAAGTACCCACGGCTAACATATCAGGTTTCAGACCAAGGGTACTACACATAGGGCTGGCACTAAGGGTATTTTCAATATTAGATGTATAACAATGTTTAATATACTCTGTAGTAACATAATAAATATTAGTGGACTTTGCCCAACTAAGGGGTACTAGTTTATGACTACTTTCATTAACATAACCAGTATAACCACTAATCGTTACCCGGGCACTTTTATAATTATTATCAAAACCACTAAAGGCTCCATCCACTCCCCCATAGGAACTAGAGTTATTCATGTAGGTGTAGGCACTGGCAAGACTGCTTGTTGGATATATATTGGTGGTAACGTTACCCTTATCTAATTTGGCAATGGCATATTTGGCATCAACGACTTTAGTGGCACCGGCATAATTATAAATAATAACTAAATCATCATCGCTAGCAGCATCCATAGCGGTCTTAGCTTGGGCATAGGTGTTATAACAAGCAGAACCAGTTAAAGAGCCATCGGATAAAGCATGCGCTAAAGAATATTGACCATTGCTACAATAACTATAGTTAACTAACTCAGCAATAGTGTAAGCCTTAACATTTTTACATAATAAAAGAATGAATATTAATAAAAAATATTTAATGTACTGCTTCATATTCTATCCTCCTACTATAAAATCCCAATTATATTATATCATTTAACAGATATATTTTATATAATTATTTGGATGGTTTACAACATTTTTACTCAATTTTCGATTGATATAAAGAGATGTTTGCGTTATAATATATTATAGTTGTGGAGGAAACAAAATGTTGAAAAGAATATTTCGTTCAAAAGAAAATTTAAGTTGGTTTTTAATATTTGCTCTAACGAACCTTTTATTAATAGCTAGTAGTGGTTATCTAATATATAATTTACTACTATTAGTAGGCGTTGAAACAGCAATTAGATATGCAGCAATAGTAGGATTAATAATTATTAATGGTTTATTTCTTAGAAAGAGTTTAAAATTATTAATTAAACCAAGAACCAGTTTTAAAAATTTATTGCATGTAATCTTTTCGTTTATTGGCCTGTTAGTTTTCGTTATTGCGGCAGTTATTATCAATAAAACTTATGGGGTAATTGATAAGGTTAACAAGGAATATATTACTTATTCAACTAGTCTAATAACCTTAACTGATAATAAAGTAACTGATATTAAAAATGTTAAGAATAGTAAAATTGGCATTATTAGCGATGAAGAGTCAATTGAAGGTTATGTTATTAGTCAAGATATTATAGATAAATATAATTTAGATAAAAATAATGAATTAGTAACTTTTGATAGTTTTCAGGAACTAGTAGCTAATTTATATAGTGGTGAAGTAGATTACATTTTTATTTCAACTAATTATGTAATAATGTTTAAAAGCGTTGAAATTTATCAATCAATTGGCAGTGATACTAAAACGATTATTGCTCAAGAAAAGAAAATGAAAAAATCTAAAGTTCAAGATGATGAAGATATCGCTATTGATACTAATAAAATGCCCGATGAACCTTTTACCATTTTATTGTTAGGTGTTGATTCGGAAGTTAACGGTTTAGATAAAAATGGATCCTTTAATGGGGATACTTTAATGCTAATTACTTTTAATCCTAAGACTTTAAATGCTACTGTTCTAAGCATTCCGCGAGATACTTATGTTCCGATTGCTTGTTTTGCTAATCAAATTGAAAATAAAATTACCCACTCGGCTTGGTCGGGAGAAAGTTGTGTTATCAAAACAATTCAGAATTTTACCGGAATTTCAATTGATTATTATGTAAAAGTTAACTTTAAGGGAGTCGTTAATTTAGTTGAGGCGCTTGGCGGTATCGAAGTTGATGTTCCGCAGAAACTTTGTGCCGGTAATAGTGATCGTGGAGCAGAGATTTGTGTTAATGCCGGACTGCAAACGCTAAATGGCGAACAAGCCTTAGTAGTTTCGAGAGATCGACATCACCTTATTGATGGTGATATTGGCCGTGGTTTAAATCAGCAATTAGTTATGCAGGGCATATTAAATAAAGTTAAAACGGTTAAATCGGTTAAAACGGTTTACAGTATTTTAGATAATATTTCGAATAATATGGATACCAATATGACCAATGAACAGATTTTAGGCTTTTATAATATCGCTAAAACGATAATTACGAAGGGCTTAAATTCCAATAATAATGAATTAATTCATATGCAACAACTATTCTTGTATGGTAGTGGTCAGATGATTTATGATGAAGGAATGGGACTGGTTTTATATAATTATATTCCTAATAAATATAGTTTAGCAGATGATGTTAAGGCCATGAAAATAAATTTAGGCTTAGAACAGCCAACTTTGATTAAGGAGTTTGCGTACTCCCCTACTGAACCTTATAGCTATTCAATTATTGGAGAAGGTCCTTATACTAAAAATAATTTATATACCCTACTGCCTTCCTTCATTGGAAAAAGTCAGTCATATGTCCAAAATTGGTGTAATAACCACAATGTTAATGTTGAGTTTGTAACGGTATCGACCACTGATACTGCAACAGGTATTGTTATTAACCAAAATTATCCCGAAGCTAAAAGGGTTGATAAGATTAAAACCTTGGTTATTTCCGTAGCTGAAAAAAAGGTTGTTAGTACAAAAACGGATTGTTCAGAGAAAGATAATTTAAAAGCTGATGTCTGTTATGTTGATGATTTTAGTAGTAGTACTAAGGCCGAAGTAGAATTGTGGGCTAAAAAGATTGCTAATTTCACTATTAAATGGGAAGAAGTGGAAGGAGCTTTATATGGCGGAGCAACCGCAGGCACCATTGTTGATCAAAGTATAAAGAAAATTTATATTGAAGATGCTAAGAGTATGACTATTACCATAGTCAAAGATGAAGCTACCGATACTGATTAAGCTAACAGATAATGACTTATTAAAATGATTATAGTTCCTAAAAAGAAACAACTAATAGCGTGTTTCTTCTTTTTATATTTTCTAATCGAAGGAAGCAGTTCATAAAGGGATATCTGGACCATAATGCCGGCAATAAAAGCATATAAAAGAGCCATTACTAATGGATTAACATAGTTTTTTAAAAAGATAAAAGCAAGAAAAGCTCCAAACAATTCGGATAAACCCGAGATGAAGGTATAACTAAGTGCCTTCTTTTTATTACCAGTCGCATAAAACAAGGGGATAGAAATACTAATTCCTTCAGGAATATTATGTAAAGCAATGGTAAAGGCTAAATAAAGGCCTAATTTTAAGTTGTTAGTAGTAGTCATAAAAGTGGCCATTCCTTCAGGAATGTTATGAATGATAATAGCTAACATAGCCATAATGCCTACGCGATATAATTGATTATCCTGGGCGGGTAAATATTTATCAATAATAATCCCAAAGAGAATACCAATAACCATGATAATCGCAATGATTAATAGTTTGGGTATAAGATAAAAATTATCTAGTAAAAGAAAAGCATTAGGTAATAAATCAAAGAAAGATACGGCTATCATAACCCCCATAGCAAAAGAAAGAGTCATAACAATAATTTTATTTTTATCTTTATTTTTAATAAAGATTAAGAAACTGCCGATTAAAGTCGACAAACCAGCCAAAGCTGTTAATAAAAAGGCATATTTATAGTTCAATATTATCACCACTTAATTGTATGTACCAAATAAAAAAAAATCAAAAGTTTCCTTTTGATTTAATCTAATTCAATGATTGATAAAATCTTATCTTCCCGCACAATGATTATTTTGGTACTTGTTTCATAGCCCAAATCTTGGACATATTCCCAAGTTACATTAACTGCATAAGCTTCCTGGTAGTCTTTATCATTATAAGAATAATCAGTAGGCTTAATCTCATTAACCGTAATATTTTTAACTGTTGGAATTTCTTGAGTTCGTTTACCATCTAAATTATTCTCGACATATTTATAAAGAGTTTCCTGTGCCTTGATTGTGAAATTATCCTTAATAGCCGGATTAATAAATTGTAACCCACCAACATCGGTCTTAGCTATTTTGCTGTCTAAATCATAAAAGTCAACCACAAATAATTTGGCAATAAGCGAAGCATAGTTTTCATAATCTACTTTATCTTTTTTCAGTTCCGTTTCTAGTTCTTTAAAGAAACTTTTATATAATTTAGGATCATGATCAGTTAACTCATAACCATATTCACTAATAGAATTTACGACCTTAACTGGTTTATCGGTGGGAGACTTTTTTAGCAATAGATAAACTGCCGTAATAATAGATAAGACCATAACTAGAGAGATAAGAGTAATAATTATTTTTACTTTCTTTTTTATTTTCTTTTTTGCCATGTTTATTTCTCCTTATTAAAATTTAATAAATCATAATTAATGATATTATTGGATACTTCAAGTAGTTTTTCCGTATATTCAATATTATTGTTAATATAATCACTACTAATAATACTATTGGTAAGTGTTAAATACTCGCCTTTTTGGCTGTTATAGTAAACCGAGTTCGTTAACCAGTTGCTATTAGGAAAGACGACAATATTATCATCTAAATGATTGAAAATATCATTTCCCAGTGCATAATT
This sequence comes from uncultured Muribaculaceae bacterium, assembly GCA_964536075.1. Taxonomy (GTDB): domain Bacteria; phylum Bacillota_I; class Bacilli_A; order RF39; family UBA660; genus JAAZHK01. Next base: position 6,844 of record CAZHWO010000030.1, read on the forward strand.
ATTTTTAAAATTAAACATATTACCCAAAGTGGGCATAATATCATAGGTACCCATCACCGTAGAGATCTTTTTACTAAGAGCTTTATCCTTGGTCCAGATAACGAAAGGTGTTCTGCGATTAAGTTCATAGCTATAGCTATTAAAGTCAACATAGTTAGGATCACTTTTATCGAAAGTATCATCTGTTGTTTTATCATAATTATATAATCTATCCCAATCATCTTTAGAAAGTCTAGCATCATGATCACCGTAAATAATAATAACGGTATTGTCTAGTAAACCACTAGTGTCTAACTCCTGAATAAATTCCCCTATCGCACTATCAGCATAATGCACTGATTTAAAATAATTACCTAACTTAGTCCCTTCCATATAAGGATAAGTTATTGTTTCGGGTACTCCTTCAGCATTTGTAATTGTCTCTTTTATATCAACCGCAAAATCACCATATTTAGTAACATCACTAAATGGAGTGTGATTACTTAACATAATCATTGTTCCATAAAAAGGACTATGGTTAGTTTGTATATCTAATAAATAATCGATACTTTGATGGAAAAATGATTTATCGGATAAACCTAACCCAATTGTTTCATCAATAGTATAGGAATCTTTACTATAAAATTTATCATAACCTAAACTTTTGTGCATGACATTGCGATTCCAAAAGCTGCCATTATTACCATGCATTGAGAAAGTATAATAGCCTTTATCTTTTAAGAGTTTAGGAATAGATATATATGTGCGATCAAAATAATTAACAAAAACGGTTCCAATACTTGAAGGCATTAACGAAGTATT
>CAZHWO010000030.1:7744-8847 GCA_964536075.1 uncultured Muribaculaceae bacterium
AAAATATTCTTCAAAACTAGTTTTAGCTTCATCATAACCAAATAAAGTCACTAGTTTAGGTTGAATACTTTTAAAGGCATCGTTTAAGTGATATGTATAAATACCAAAATGCATAACAATATATTCTCTATTCCATTGTTTCGTAAAACGACCAATTTCTAGGCTACTTAAAGTAATAATGAAAATACCTGCTAAAGCTAATGAAGCATAAATGGTTCTGATAGTCATTTTTTTTGTACTGCTTAAGCGTAAAACATCTTTATAATATCCCTCTTTTTTTAATTTAAGATGGGTAGCAATCATCACAATTGGTCCCCATAGGTAAATTAAGTCTTTAGCCTGCAAGACATTTTGAGTAACCGCATCACTTACTTCACCAATAAATTTACTAGTAGATAGTAGTGATATGGAAGAAAAACTAGTATAGAAGGTATAATAAATGGAATTAATAATACATATTGCCGTTAAGATAATATTTAAGATAATAAGATACAGCGTTCGACTCTTTTGATATTTGGGTCTGATTAAATAAACCATTGAGCCTAGGAATAAAATAACAGCTAAATCAGCGATAAGAGGCCTAATGGTAAAAATAGCATCAACGGTCTTGATCGTTAGGATACGTAATAAAAAGGAATTTATTAAAGTAATAGCAACATAGGCCACAAATAATTTATTATTATCGGCATAGGTTTTAAATTGATTTTTTCCTTTTTTGATAATTTCTTTTATCTTTAATTTAAATTTTAGTTTTCTAAGTTTTTCTTTCATAAATACACCCTCTTAATCAAGATCTGATTTATACAAACTGGCATTCATAGCAATTCCTAAAACGAAGAGATAAGCTAAGAGATATACCCATAACAATAATACTAAAAGATTAGAAATACTACCATAAAAAAGATCATAATGGACAAATTTTGATATATAAAAACTGTAAACTTCGGTCGCAATAATCCAACTTAAGGTCGTTGTTAGTGAGCCGATTGTTGTTTCACGACTGCGAACTTTTTTACTTGGAGCCATGGTATAAAGCAGCTTTACACTCATAAAAATCAAGAGAATGGATAAGGGATATTTTAAAACTTGGTAAATATCATAAA
>CAZHWO010000031.1:0-8428 GCA_964536075.1 uncultured Muribaculaceae bacterium
GCTCCAAAAGATAAAATCGTCGCACCAATGCGATGTTAATTAAATTAATTCAATTGAATTAATTTTTTGTTTATATAATAAGTATTTATTAGTTTACTTTGTTGGTTTTAGTCTAATGTAGTACTCATATAATTAATTATGGATAATAGTAAACAAATTCATCAAATAGATATGTTTAATTTAATGCTTGCCGTTACCATAATTGTTTCAGCGGTAACGGTATACACTAATCATGTCCAAAAAGGGGATTTACAACATCATAATTGTGAGCATTTTGAACAATTGAAAGAGGCTCGCTTGTTTTTAAATGCTTTAACAGCGCTTTCTTTCCTATATATTGTTTATATTAGCTGGCAAAACTTAACTTCAGAATCGAATAAAAAGGATAACTATGAAGCTAATTATTATAGTTTTATTGCTGCGGTGTTATTTTTATCAGCAACTTTGTTTAATATGTATGCTATTTATTTAAAGAAGAGTGAAACAACAGTTGAATTTGTTTTTTGATAAGATGTCTATTAGTTTTTAAGATTAAAAATAAATGTTATTTATTCATAGATATATTCATATATTAAACTTTTACTTTTTTGGAACCCTTTTGGCTTTCCCTTTTTGCCATATCTCTTGACTTTCTCATAATATGTATTTTCTTCTAAATAGTTCTGAATCATAGCCTGGATAATTGAGTTATCAATATGACCATAACTATCTTTAAGCTTATTTATTGTCATCATACCAATAGTATAGGCATCAATAAAATAATGGGCATTATTATTTGAATAAGATTCAAGAATTACTTTAAATTGTTGTAAAGCTCTAATAGGGTTATGTAAATCAGTAAGGTCAATTTTATCTGGCAGATCGGCCCTATATTTATTTTCAATGCTGCTTCTAATAGCGGCTAATTTTTGATTAGGTAAACCCGTTCTGTAATAACTATTAATAATAGCTAACATGGATATATCAATATAATAACTATATGTTTTCTCTTGATATGCTAATTCATTACATTGTTCAAAGTTAGTAAAGCTTTCCAAATGAGCTTTAATTCTTTTTTTATTACATTTTTTTATAATGCTGGCCAGTGTTAGCTCAGGGGCTAAACCTAGGGTTATTCTTTTTTTAAAATTATTTTCTGTATTTATCTTAAGGCTTTTTGTATAAGATAAGATATCTTTTTTTGTTTGAGCAATTTGCTTATATTCTTCTTTAGTGTATGGCATTTGGAAACTCCTCCTTTGGTTTGGTAATTTTTAAATTTCCTAAAAGATATTAGTAATTTAATACCTTTTGGAATACTTTTCTTCTTTCTTCTAAAACACTTTCAATATATTCTAAAGTTTTTGTCTGTAAACAAATCTCCTGATTTCTTTTTAAGTATTTTTCTAAAACACTTTTGTATTCATTATCGTAAGCTAATCTTTCTATTAAGGCCTTACTTTCTTTAGGAAAACTAATATATAATTCAATTAAGTTAGGATCTAGACCATCATATTCATCATCGCTAATTTTTTTAGCCTTTTGATCTGTCTCAAAAAATAGTTCACTACTAAATGGAAATAATGGTCGCCATATCATTCCAGGTTTAAAAGATTGAACATTTTTGTGATCTATACCTAAGATTTTCTCATTATCATAGACAGGAGTTGGTGTTAATCCTTTTATTTTGGGAACATCTCCTTCAATAGTAATAATTTTGGATGAACCGGGAAAGCCTTTTACCAAATAGGGTCTTAATCTTTGCGTATAAGGTATGCCATCAAATTTTGGTATTTTAAAGCCAATGTTGTGAAAGTTTCTATCCGCTTGAAGCATGAAACTATCACTTATAAATAATCTAATTAAAAAATCCTTAATTTTTTCGTAATCATTTTTTTCAACTGTTTCATTGAAAAAACTTAATAAACTCATGAGCGAATAGTTTGAATAACAAACTAAATCGGAAATTTCCGAATTATATAATTCACTTACTAAATAATAATTATACCCCGGTTTTTGAAAATTATCTGACAATAATCCTATCTTTTTAGTATCTTTATCCCCATCAGTTACTCGTACTGATGCTAGTTCATAATCAATAGTCTCTAATCCTACAACTTCTTTACCAAACTTACTAAAAAATTGTTCTGTAAATAAACGATAATCATTTCTTACCTTAAAGTATTTCAAATTTCCATTTATTTTGTACCAAGTATCTTTTTCTCTTAAATAAGTCTCATTAATGTTTACTAAATTCTTCAACTGGTCAAAAGGTATAGCAGCACATTTATAATGAGAAATAACGGCTTCATTTACAATCATCTTAACCCCTTCTTTTATAAGGAAGTATTTTATCATGAAAAGGTTAAAAAGTCAATTTTTATTATGTTGAATAATATTTATAAATATCATAATTATTAATATATTAGCGTTGTTTAATTATGTTATAATTAGATAGTCTTAATGTTAGTTGTAAGGAGTATATATGAACGAAGAAATAATAAAAAGTATTAGTTTTGGTTTGAATATAAAAGTTTATCAAGTGCAAGCTGTTTTAAAGCTATTGAGCGAGGGGGCAACGATACCTTTTATTGCTAGATATCGTAAAGAGGTAACAGGGGCTTTAGATGAAGAACAAATTAGAGAGATAACTTTAATTTATGAATATCAAAATAACTTATCTAAAAGAAAAGAAGATGTTATTAGATTAATAGCTGAAAAAGGTTTGCTCACCGAGGAATTAAAACATACTATTATGAACTGTCAAAAGTTAGTGGAGGTAGAAGATCTGTATCGCCCATTTAAGGAGAAAAAGAAAACTAAAGCAACGGAAGCTTTGGCTAAAGGTTTAAAGGAATTAGCAGATTATATTAAAGATTATCGTGATAATATTAATGAGTTAGCGCTAACTTTTGTTAACGATCAAGTCAAAAATATGGAGGAAGCCTTAGAGGGAGCTTGTTATATTATTGCGGAAGAGATAAGTGATGAAGCGCTATATCGAAAATGGATGAGAAATTATCTTTATCATAATGGTTCATTGATATCTAAAATTAAAAAAGGTGCTTTAGACGATAAAAAAGTCTATGAAATGTATTATCAATATGAAGAGAAAATAGCTACGATTAAACCGCATCGTATTTTAGCGTTAGATCGAGGAGAAAAGGAAAAAGTCTTGACCGTTAATCTTGAGGTTAACAAAGAAGAAATTATTAAGTACTTAATCACGCACGAAATTAAAAAGGTTGATCATATATGTAGTCAATATATCCAAAGAGCTATTGAAGATAGTTTTAAACGCCTCATTTTTCCTAGTATTGAAAGAGAAATTCGCAGTAGTTTAACCGAAAAAGGAGAAAAAGCTGCCATTGATAACTTTGCTCATAATGTGGAATCTTTGTTACTTACCCCACCGATAAAAGAGAAGATCGTTTTAGGCTTTGATCCGGCTTATCGGACCGGTTGTAAATTAGCGGTAGTAGATAAAACGGGTAAACCGTTAAGTATTAGTGTTATTTATCCTCATGAACCTAGAAATGATCAAGAAGGAAGTAAACAAAAATTATTAGCGTTAATTGATCAATATAAAATAGATGTTATTGCTATTGGTAATGGGACAGCCTCCAGAGAAAGTGAAGCTTTCGTTGCTGAAGTAATAAAGGAAACTAAGAATGAGGTAAAATATGTTATGGTGAGTGAAGCTGGAGCTAGTGTTTATTCAGCTAGTAAATTAGCTATTGCCGAATTTCCTAATTTGCATGTAGAGGAAAGAAGCGCTATCTCGATAGCTAGAAGATTACAGGATCCTTTAGCTGAACTAGTTAAAATTGATCCAAAGAGTATTGGCGTTGGTTTATATCAACATGATGTTAACGAAAAACAATTAGATAATTCTTTAGACTTTGTGGTAACTAAAGTAGTTAATCAAGTGGGAGTTAATATTAATACAGCTAGTAAATCATTATTAAAATATATTTCGGGTTTAACAGTGAAAGCGATTGATGCTTTAACCGATTATCGAGATAAGTATGGATTAATTAAAAGTCGTAATGAGCTTAAAGAGATAAGGGGTTTTAGTAATAAAGTTTATGAACAAGCGATTGGCTTTATGCGGATTACTCAGGGTTCTAATCCGTTAGATAAAACATCTATTCACCCAGAAAGTTATACAATTGTAGCTCTTTTATTAAATAAAATGGGGTTAACGGTAGCTGATTTAGGTACTCAAGAATTAAGGGAAGCTTTAAGTAAAATTAATCCCCAGGAGGTAGCTTTGGAATTAAAGACTGATACATATACCTTAGAAGATATTATTAAATCACTAATTACTCCCAATCGTGATCCAAGAGATGATATACCAAGACCTCTTTTAAGAAGTGATGTTTTAAAGTTAGACGATCTAAAAGTAGGTATGAAGTTACAAGGAACTGTACGAAATGTTGTTGATTTTGGCGTCTTTATTGATATTGGTCTTAAAAATGATGGCTTGGCCCATATATCTAAACTAACCGATAAATATATTAAACATCCATCGGAAATATTAGCAGTTGGGGATATTGTTGATTGTTATGTGGAAGAAATATATTTAGATAAAGGTAAGGTTTCACTAAGTCTAATAAAAAAGGAAATTTAAATAAATTTCCTTTTACTTATATAGTTCTAATTTAAGAGTTTCAATATTTTCATTCATTAAGGTTATATAATCCTTTTTGTTGTTTCGTTCCTCATCAGTAATACTACTTAATGTTTTAATAGTTAAAGTAGTGACATTCGTTTTTTCAATAACTCTTTTGATAGTATTACTTTGTTCCTCGTATTGAAGCATATAAATATATTTAACAGTGCCGTTATTAATCATATCAATAACATCTAAAACGGTTTTTTCTGTTAAGGTATCATTTTCTTCTAAGGATATAATATTAAGCCCATATTTAGATAAAAATTTTAGTGAATCATCACTAACGGCTAATGTTTTACTAGAAGCATTAGTAGCAGTTATCTTTAAAGTAGCATCTAGTTCAGATAAAGCAATTTTTAATTTATCATAATTGTCATCAATTTCTTCATTAAGGTAAGTAGTGGTAACATATTCGTTAAGCCCATTTCTAATATTTTTGGCAATCATTAGTAAATTAGAGGGGTTTAACCATAGCTCTTCATTACCATAGGTTTTCTCCATGCCATGGGTACCATCGATTATTTTGAGACTTTTATTTTTATTTAATAAGTTGATAGCTATAGTAGCATCATTACTTAAACCATTATAAATAAGTAAATCATTAGTACTAAAATCACTTATTTGTTTTTTAGTAAAGGTATATTTATTAATATCAGTACCATCAGGATACATAGAGCTTACTAAGGCATGATCTTTGTATAAAGCATCAGTTACATATTCAATTGGATAAATAGTCGTGATGATTTCAATATTTTCCATGCTATCCCATTTAAAGCATCCTGTTAATAAAAAAAGACAAGCCACGGATATTAATGTATAAATAACTTTTTTCATTTTTTCTTCCTCCTTAATTCCTTGGGTACTGGATCATAACCGAACTTTCCCAAAGGGTGGCACCGACTAATTCGTTTAAGAGCTAATGGAGTTCCTTTAATTAGCCCATATTTATCAATAGCCTCATAAGCATAATCTGAGCAGGTAGGGGTAAAGCGACAATGATTATGGAAGTTACCCGGCCATGCTTGGTACAGTCTGATTAACTTTAGAAAAATATATTTCATATTTTACACCATATCTCTATTTTACTATTCTTTTTATTAAAAGTACATAATTTTTTGTTTTTTAATGGGGGATATGCTATAATGTAGTGGGTGAAATTATGGATAAATTATTTCAGCGGCTAAATATAAAAATAAATAATAGAGAATTATATGCAATAGCTTTTTCCCATTCATCTTATGCCAATGAACATAAACGTAAATTAGATTATGAACGATTGGAATTTTTAGGAGATGCCGTTTTAGGATTGGCTCTTTCTGATTATTTATATTCGGTGTTAGACTTTAATGAAGGAAAAATGACTAAGTTGCGAGCTAGTTATGTTTGTGAAAATGCTTTATATCGCTATGGATTAGATCTAGGTTTAAATGAGTATATAAAAGTAGGTCATGGTGAGTTGGTTAGTGGGGGCCTTTATAAAAAAACGATTGTGGCTGATATTTTTGAATCACTTATGGGTGCAATATATATTGATTTAGGATATGAAAAAGCGAAAGACGTAATTTTAGATATAATTGTCCCTTATATAGAAGATCCCAATATTAACTTTTTTAGTGATTATAAATCGGTTTTACAAGAAGCGGTTCAAACAGCACAGAAATCTGTAATGTATAATTTAATTGATGAGTCGGGTCCTTCGCATAATAAATTATTTACGGTGGAAGTAAAAATTGATAATATTACTTATGGAAAGGGTATTGCTAATAGTAAAAAAGAAGCAGAACAAGAAGCGGCTAAAGTGGCTTTAGAACTGTTGGTTAATAAGAAAAAATAGAAAGGAGTGTTTATGAGTAAAATAAAGATATTTAGTCTTGGTGGCTTAAATGAAAATGGTAAAAATATGTATGTTGTTGAAGTTGATAACGATATTTTCGTTTTTGATGCTGGACTAAAGTATGGTAATGATAGTATGTTAGGAGTTGATTATGTTATTCCTAATTTTGATTATATAACTTTAAATAAAGATCGCGTAAAGGGTATTTTTTTAACGCATGGTCATGATAGTAATATGGGAGCTATTGCTGATATACTAGCTGTCGTACCAGATTTAAATGTTTATGCCACAAAATTTACAATGGAGATTGTAAAGAGGGATTTAAAGGAAGCGAATGTTGTAGCTACTAACCTAAAGGAAATTAGACCGCATTCTAAAATAGAATTTAATGATTTAATCTTATTTCCTATTAGTGTTTCCCATTCCATCCCTGATGCGGTGGCTTATGTTTTATATACCAAAGATGGAGCGATTGTTTATACTGGCGATTTTGTTTTTGATGCTACAGCTCAAGGCAATTATAAAATGGATATTGGTAAACTAGCGTATGTTGGTAAGCAAGGGGTTCTTTGTCTATTATCAGAATCCATTTATGCTGGTCTAGAAGGACATACCAGTCCCCATAATCGAGCAACTAAATATATTAATGATTTACTAAAGAAATGTAAGGATCGGATTATTGTAACTATTTTTGAAGCCCATATCTATCGCATCCAGGAATTATTTGATGAGATAACTAAAACAAAAAGAAAAGTAGTTATTATGGGGAATTTATTGCACGAGACTATTAATAATGCTATTGATATGAATTATCTAACTTTTGATAAAAAAAGAATTGGGGATTTAACTAATCTGGAAGATAAAGATGTTATTATTTTGGTATCTGATGAAAAAGAAAAACCCTTTGCTAATATTGAGCGAATTATTAAGGGTTATGATCGTTATATTAAGTTAAAGGAAACAGATACGGTATTTATTAGTGAACCATCTTATGAAGGTAATGAAAAAATAAGAGCCTCTATTATGGATGAGATAGCTAAAAAAGGCGTAAATGTTGAAAGCTTATCGCATAAAAAAACTTTGCTTCATCATGCCTCACGAGAAGATTTAATGTTAATGATTAATTTAATGAATCCTAAATATTATTTTCCGGTTAAAGGAGAATATCGTCATCAATATATGAATGCTATATTAGCAGAAGAAGTAGGCATACCTAAAGAGAATATTATTTTAAAATTAAATGGTGATGTGGCTACTTTTGTCGATGGAAATTTGACAGAAGATAAGGAACATATTGAAGTCGATGATATTTTAATTGATGGTAAGAGTCAAGGGGATATTGGCGAATTAGTTATTAAAGATCGTGAAATGTTAGGAGAAAGTGGCATAGTTATTACGGTTGCTACTTTAGATCGTGAAACTAAAAAAGTAATGGCTGGACCAGAAGTAATTACACGTGGATTTATTTATGTCAAAGATAATGCTGATTTGATTGATGAAAGTAAAAAGATCTGTTTGGCAGTAATTAATGAAGTAATAACTGCTGATAATAAAAAGATTGATTATACTAGAATACGGAATGAGATAAGAGAAAAATTAGGTAAATACTTTTATAAGCAAACAGAATGTCGACCAATGATTATTACTGTTATAAATGAAATATAAAAAGGATTTAAATCCTTTTTATTTGTTTTTAATAGATGGAATTTCTATATATTTATAATTTAAATGATTATGTTTAGTAACTACTGATTCTTGGAGATGCTCTTCCAATTCATCTTTGGCTACTTTGGCTATCTTACCACCAATATGGGCAATGTGGATATTGTCTTTTAGACCAATAGGTTTTTGTTTAGCTGCTAGTCGCTTAGTTGCCTCTTCGGAAAGGTCTGTTAAGATAAGTTCTATATTATCCATATTATCTCGTAAACTTTCTT
>CAZHWO010000032.1:0-7167 GCA_964536075.1 uncultured Muribaculaceae bacterium
ATTAATTATTAAACGATCAACAATTACTTCAATAGTGCCTTTTTTATTTTTTTCTAAATTAATATCTTCGCTTAAATCATAGATTTCACCATTAACCCGAACCCGAACAAAACCTTCTTTTCTTAAGTTATCCAAAATATCTTTATGGGTACCCTTTTCTCCTTCAACAATCGGACTCATAATAATAAGTTTCGTATCTTCCGGATAGTCCAAAATCTTATTAGTCATCTCTTCAATACTCTGACTAGTTATAGGAAGATGATGATTTGGGCAATAAGGGACCCCAATTCGAGCATATAAAAGTCTTAAGTAATCATAAATCTCGGTTACGGTTCCAACTGTTGAACGAGGATTTTTACTCGCTCCTTTTTGATCAATACTAATAGCTGGAGATAAACCCTCAATACTCTCAACATTAGGTTTTTCGGTCCCTCCTAAAAACTGTCTAGCGTAGGCTGATAGACTCTCAACGTAACGTCTTTGACCTTCAGCATATATCGTATCAAAAGCTAAACTACTTTTACCACTACCTGATACACCTGTCATAACAATAAGTTTGTTTTTAGGTAGTTCTATATTAATATTTTTTAAATTGTTTTCTTTTGCCCCTCTAATAATAATTTTATCCATATACATCACCTTTGCTTATTATACCACTTTTTCTTTTAGAATATAAAAAGAAACTAATGCCTATTTCATTAATTTCTTACTAATACTTTTGAATGTTCATTTTCTACTTTAACTTGTCGGTTTAATTTTTCTACTATACGGTTTATTCGACCATCAGTAATGAAATGTAATTCACTATCTCTTAAAAGGCGACTAATGGGATAACATTCATTAATATGATAATAAGCTTGTAAACTTTTTAAAGGGAACATTTGACCATCATCTTCACGTTTAAAAGCCATTATTTTATTAGTATAGCGATCACTATTAATGGGAAAATCATCGAGTAATGTTATATGACCAATATATATCTTTCTTGTTAGGTGTAACATAAACTTGCCCCCTTAAGTAGCTTATATTATAACATAAAACAAGAAAGAAGTAAAGATTTTAATTTTCACTCTTCATTTCTAAAAGAATATTTCTTAATTCAATAGCTCTTTCAAAGTCTAACTCTTTAGCAGCTTTATACATTTCAGCTTCAATTTCATTAATCGTCTTTTTAAGCTCATTTTTAGACATCTTTTTATCTTTTTTAATAGTAGAGACGTTACTAATAAGATCTCTAATAGCTTTATTAATAGTTTGGGGAACAATATGATGTTCTTCATTATATTGTTCTTGGATCGATCTTCTTCTTTTCGTTTCTTTTATAGCATTATCGATGCTATCAGTCATTTTATCAGCATACATAATAACATGACCATTACTATTTCTAGCACATCGACCAATAGTTTGGATTAAACTTCGTTCGCTCCTTAAAAAACCTTCTTTATCAGCATCTAAGATCGCTATTAAACTTACTTCAGGAATATCTATGCCTTCTCTTAGTAAATTGATACCAACTAGGACATCATATTTACCTAATCTTAAATCTCTGATGATTTGCAATCGTTCTAAAGTTTTAACTTCCGAATGAAGATACGCTACTTTGATATCAATATTTTTTAAATAGTTGGTCAGTTCTTCAGCCATTCTTATAGTTAAAGTCGTAATTAATGTTCGTTCATTTTGATCAATTCGTTTATTTATCTCGTTAATTAAATCATCAATTTGTCCTTCACTTTTACGAACTTCAATGGTAGGATCTAATAAACCAGTTGGACGAATAATTTGTTCCACAGCCTTATCATTAACTAAGCCCATTTCATAATCACCAGGAGTAGCTGAAACATAAATAACCTGATTAATTTTCTCTTTAAATTCCTCAAAATTTAAAGGACGATTATCCATGGCACTTGGTAAACGAAAACCAAAGTCAACAAGGGTTTGTTTTCTAGCCTGATCACCATTATACATACCTCTTACTTGAGGAATAGTGACATGTGATTCATCAATGACTAATAAGTAATCCTTAGGAAAAAAATCCATTAAAGTGGTCGGGGTTTCTCCTTTTTTACGGCCTGCTAATTGTCTGGAATAATTTTCTATACCATGACAAAAGCCGGTTTCAATAAGCATTTCTAGATCATATTTTGTCCTTTGTTCCAATCTTTCAGCTGCCAGAAGTTGATTAGTGTTCTTTAATTCTTTTAAACGATCTTTTAACTCTTCTTCAATTCTAATAACAGCATCTTTCAATTTATCTTCGCTAGTAACAAAATGACTAGCTGGAAAGATACTTATAGTTCTTTTTTTATTAAGAACAACGCCCGTTAAAGTATCAATTTCAGTAATTGACTCAACTTCATCACCAAAAAAAGATATACGATAACCACTACTTCTTTGATTAGTTGGAATAATTTCTAAAATATCGCCTCTTAATCTAAAGGTACCTCTTTTAAAATCCAATTCATTACGTTCATATAACATATCAATTAACTTTTTTAAAACCGTCTCTCGTTTTATTTGATCACCTTCAGTTAAAATGAGCATATGGCTTTTGTAATCCTCTACTTCACCAATACCATATATACAAGAAACGGAAGCTACAACAATAACATCATCACGGGATAATAAACTACTGGTGGCAGCGTGTCTTAATTCATCTATTTCATCATTAATTGATGAATCTTTTTCAATATAAGTATCGGTAGAAGGAACATAGGCTTCTGGTTGATAATAATCATAATAGGAAACAAAGTATTCGACACGATTATCCGGAAATAAATCTTTTAATTCACCATAAAGCTGACCAGCGAGCGTTTTATTATGAGCTAAAACTAAAGTTGGTTTATTAACCCGATTGATTACATTAGCAATAGTAAAAGTTTTCCCGGTTCCTGTAGCGCCTAATAAAACTTGTTCTTTTTGATTACTGTTAAGGCCTGTAACTAATTTTTCTATAGCTTGTGGTTGATCACCAGTTGGATGATAATCAGAATGTAAATTAAACATATATTCCCTCCTTTTATTAATTCTAAACTAATGATTGGTAATGGTTGGTTGTAAAATACTCGATGATTTATTTAGGTGCCTAACCATTATTCTAGAAAATAATTTGGTAAATATTTTTCTAAGAGGAGAAACCGTTAATTTCACTTTTTCATAGTAATCTTCTAGGGTATCTTTGCGAAAATGTAGAATGTTTTCTAAATCGTCACCATCTATTAAATATCCACAATGAAATCCTTTTTTTGCAAAAGCCTCTTTATTTAAATACTTGGCATTTAACCCAAATATATGAAACATTATATTTAAAAATTCTTTATATACCGTGCGGCACTCTTTACCACCGCTTAGATTAAATATTTTATTATTTAATTCATTAGTATGTTCTATGGCATTTACCAAAGCTCTTGCTGTATCTTCAGCTGTACATATTTCATACTTAGTATCAAGTGGCATATGAAACATTAATGGGTCAGTTTTCTGATTGGCATTTGCTATACCGGTAAGTCTAAATATAGTATATGGAATATTACTATGAGAGATCATATCTTCGGTTTTTATTTTAGTAACAGCATAATTATCACCAGGCGATCCTTTTAATGGATCGCTAACTTTTATATACGGGTTTTTTAATCGATCGCCATAGACAGATATTGATGATGAATATATTAAAAATGGTTTTACTTCCTGTTTATTGATAGCATTAATAATATTTTTTGTTCCATTAACATTAACAATCTCACATAATTGAGGTTTAAAATCAGCTAAAGGGGGAATAATGGCAGCTAAATGAATAATAATATTAACCCCTTTTACTAAGCTATTTACTTCATCTTCATGGATAATATCAGCATATACAATAGTAATTTGTTTGTTATACTTCCTTAATTTTTTTTCATTGGCCTTTGTTTTTAAATCAGTGGCAACTATTTCATATTTATTTCGAGATATTAACTCTTTTAAAGTTTGATATCCAACTAAACCTGCTGCTCCAGTTAATAAAATTCTCTTCATTTTTTCTCCTTATTTATCTTAACTTTTTACTACTTAAAATTGATTATTAATTATCTATTATTTATTATAACATTTATTATAAAAAATAAAGCATACTAACAAATTTATATGCTTTATTTGGTATTAAATATATTTCTTTAAAATTCTTTTGGTTTCTTCTTCTATATTATCTTTTAATAAATAGTCATCAAAACCATCATCAAGATAATAGTCTTTTATTTTTTCTTTATTTTTGCCAAGCATTACGACGGTCGGTACTTTAAAGTTATTAAGAGATTCTAAATTTTTTAAAGTCGTTAATGCACTATCAGGTTGCATTTCATCCTCAAGTAGAATTAGATCAAAACTTTCTTTGTTTTTTACGCGCTCAACACAATCTTGGCCATACATAACGGTTAATACTTCGGCATTAAAGTTTCTTATTAAATATTTTATCTTATCCAAAGTACTTTTTTTATCACTAACTAATAGGATTTTTTTCTTATTAAAAAGATATTTGTTGTATTCATTACCTTTACTATCATGAACGATTTTTTGATCAATAACAATAGTAAAAGTACTTCCTTTATCTTTTTCACTTTTAATACTCATAAAGCCACCCATTAACTTGAGCATTTTAGAAATAATCTTTAAATTAAGATTAAGATCACTTAATTTAGATATTTCATTCATCGTAAGGTCATCATTACTATTTAATAAATCATTTACCTTATCTAAGGACATTCCACAACCAGAATCTTCAACAGTAATAATTAAACGACAGACGTTATATTTGGTTATTTCATTAACATTTATTTCAATAAAGCCATCTTTTGTATGCTCAATAGCATTTATTAAAACGGTCATTATTACCTGTTTTAATTTGACAGAATCTCCGTGAACCTCCTTAGGTAAACCTTTACTTATGTTATATCTGAATTGGGCTTTTTCACTAATTTTACCTGAAGCCATTTTAATAATGGAATCAAATAAATTATAAACATTATAGGTATCATTATTGATAATTAAGCTCGTTGAATTTAGAGTAGATACATCAAGAACATTATTTACTAATACCTTCAAATTCTTAGCATTATTTTCAATATCTTTTAAGTACTGAGTGATTAATTCTTTATCTTTGGTATTTTTAATATCATCATTTAATTCAATAATATTATTGATTGGATTTCTAATTTCCTGAGATATATTGAAGAGAAAATTTATCTTTTCCTCATTACTATTTTCAATTAGTTTTCGATTACGATTTAATTCGTAAATCATCTTAATATCGGGATTTTCAATAGTAAAGAACATAATTAGATCAGCATAAGCAGCGACAAATGAAATTAGTATTACTTCTGGGTATATCTGCCTAATAACCAACATACCAATAGCTAGTCCAACCAAGAAAATAAGCGGAATATATTTGCGATTATTAGAGTTTCGTAAGTCTTTCTTTAGCGACTTGAAAACAAAAATTAAGATTAATAATACATAAATAGCAACAATGCCATAAAGAAAACTAGTAGCTTCACCATAGGTATCAATTACCCCATTAGCATTTATAACATGTAAGTCAAGAAAAAAGATGACGATGATAAAGATGATATTTAGTGAAATAGTTATCTTTTCAATACCAATCTTTATTTTACTCTGATAACTAAAAGATACGTTAAAGACATAGAAGAATAACGACCAGATCCAAAAGAGAATTAAAGCATAATCTAATCTGTGAAGAATGTATAAAAAAGGTGGTACTCCATATTTTTTCGTTATTAAAATAATTATACAAGCTAGAATTGTCTCAATCAAATTTATAATGATAAGAAAAGAGTAAGCTCTTGTTTCCTCATTTTTTATCCGTTTTTTGGCAAAGAAAACAATAAAGATCAGTATTGCTATTAATAAGGCGCATATAGGAAAATATAAATTATCCATATTATCGTCCTCCTATCCTCATGTAATATTATAACAAAATAAAAAGCAATACTCAATAAAATAAAAGTATTGCTTTATTTTTATTTATTAGATTGAGAAGATAAAGCTTTTAGAGCTTTATATTTTTGCATATTATTAAAAGCATCTTCTTTGAAAGTAGTAAATGATCTATTTTGCAAAGAAGGTAAGGTTTTAAATTTTAACATATGGTCAAAAGTTTCTTCATTAAAAGTGAGAAATGGTTTAAAATATGGCGGATGAAATTCCCTTCTTGCAACAATATGAGTTTCTTTATCGGGAATAATATAAGGTGGAATAAATTTTTTACTTTCCACTTCTTCCAAAGTAAAGTTCCACTCAGCTAATCGCTTTTCTATATATTCTTCATGATTTTTTTCTGGTATTAAGTTCCTTGGAAAAACACCTTGATCGTCGATAATATAATAAACCTGCGTGGCCATAGCATCACGAACTTGTTCAGTAGTATGTTTTTTCACGGCATCAGTATTCAAATAGTAATTACTTCGTATTTCTATGGGATCAATAAGTTCTCCAATTCGCACACAGAAGTCTGTATCATTAAATTGCTGTACTCCTATTGGAAGAACAACTGCTCCTGATTTCTCCGCCACTTCAGCAAATCCAAAAGGACAACCTTGAATTAGTTCATTTGGAGAGAAATTCCAAGTTCCCTCAATACACCATAAAACGTTATTACCATTACTTAAAACTTGAATTAAAACTTTTTTAACATTTTTTTTATCTTCTTTATCAAACATATCTAAGTAAACAATCCCATGTTTTTCTAGAAGACTACCACTTGGAGTGCCATGAAGATTTTCAAAATCACCTGATAAAAGAAAAGAGTGCGGTAATGATTCTTCAACTATCTCAATATCAAATTTTCCAATATGGGACATAGCAAAAATAATTGGTCGAAAGGTTTCTTGAACAATGTGTTTTTTACATATGGTCATTTTACCATTAACTAATACTTCCTCTTGTTGTTCAGAATGAATTCGATAACCCCTTACTATCTTGTTGTTAAAAGTTTTATAAAAAGGTTCAATTTTACCAACACAATTAATAGTTCTATCACTTAATCTTCGACTAATAGTTAATCCAGTATAAAACGGTAAATGCGTAGCTTTTTTTAAAGTTAAATTATCTAACTCAGCTACTTGTTTACCTAAAGTTAAATCAAATATTCTTTGTCTTTTCAAATCTGCTTGAGCA
>CAZHWO010000033.1:0-6635 GCA_964536075.1 uncultured Muribaculaceae bacterium
TTGATTTTGCCTGACTTGCATCAACATACAAAAGCATGTAATCTGAATATTTTTGATGAAATTGAAGATAAAATTGATGGTCTGTATGATTTCGCTCAGATTATAGAAAAAACTATTTCCGATGATGAAGTAACCATTAATTTAAAAAATAAAAGTAACTTATCTTTATATTCCTGGAGTTTTAATAAAAATAAAGTATCCGATATTATTAATTTAAATTTTGAGTTAAAATTTAATAGTGATAAAAAAGCTTTAATTGATCAATTAGCTACAAAGAATAAAGATAAGCTTTATCTATCCTTTACGCATCATGGTGATTTACCTAGCACTGCTACTATCAGAGTATATGTAGGTAATCAATTTAATAATGGTGAAGAATTATATCTATATTATTATGATGAAGAGAATAATAAATTAGAATATGTATCTGATAAAAATGAAGTAATTGATGGTTATGTTGAATTTAAAATTAACCACTGTTCAGAATATTTTTTAACCGGAGCGGTTGTTAATTCAGAAGTAAGTAGTTCTAAAACTTTAAATTATATTATCGGGGTCTTATTTCTAATTGTTTTTGGGCTGGTAGCTGTAACCTTATTTAGTACTAAAAAGTAAAAGAGAAAAAAATATTTCTCTTTTTTTGTAAATAAATAATTTAATATCAATGAAGATAGAGAAATTATGTTAAAATATAATTAGATGTAAAAAATTAAAATGAAGGGTGGTAAAGATAATGAATGAAAATAAAAACATCGCAAAACATGAAGTGAAAAATTTTGAAGATATTAAAAAAATTGATAATTATGGCAATGAGTATTGGGAAGCTAGAGAACTACAAGTTGCACTAGATTATAGTAAATGGGAAAACTTTTTAAAGGTTATTGATAAAGCAAAAACTGCTTGTAGTAATAGTAAAAACAATATTAACGAACATTTTCCTGAGGTCAGGAAAACGTTAGAAATGCCTAATAATGCAAGTAAAGTTATAATTGATTATAAACTAACTAGATATGCTTGATATTTAATTGTTCAGAATGGTGCTTGATTCGTAATAAACAAAAAAGAACTTTAATAAATAAAGTAGATTGGAGAGTATTAGAATGGAAATAAAAAAACTAGATTTTTAAAATGAGATAGTATATGTGTACGACTTTGAAAAATAAATTTTATTTATAGTACAATTCTAATATATTTATTACATTATACGCAGGAGGTAACATGAAAAATAAAAATAAAATAATAATATATAAAGACGATAGCGGTTTATTAAATATAAATGTCTTATATAGTGATGAGGATATATGGGTCACTAAAAAACAACTAATAGAAGTTTATAATACTACAAGACAAAATATTGAATACCATTTAAAAAACATTTATGAAACTAATGAGTTATCAGAAGATTCAACATGCAAAGAAATTTTGCAAGTTCAAAATGAAGGCAACAGGGAAGTAAAACGAAGTGTTGAATACTACAACTTAGATATTATCATCGCTTTAGGGTATCGCATTCAAAGTGAAGTAGCTACTCGTTTTAGAACGTGGGCAACTAAAAGACTTCATGAATACATTCAAAAAGGTTTTGCTATGGATGATGAAAGATTAAAACAAGGTGAGAATCGTTACTTCAAAGAATTATTACAACGAATTAGAGATATTAGAAGTAGTGAAAGGAATTTTTATCAACAAGTTACTGATATCTATGCAACAAGTATTGACTACGATCCTAGAAATAAAATAACAAAAGAATTCTTTGCGACTGTTCAAAATAAAATGCATTATGCCATTCATAAACATACTGCTGCAGAAGTTATACATAATCGTGTCAA
The DNA here is from genome assembly GCA_964536075.1 of uncultured Muribaculaceae bacterium. Classification (GTDB taxonomy): domain Bacteria; phylum Bacillota_I; class Bacilli_A; order RF39; family UBA660; genus JAAZHK01. The sequence goes on from CAZHWO010000033.1 coordinate 1,830, forward strand.
TAGTGAAAAACCACTTGTTGGTATGACTAACTATAAAGGAAATTATGTTACTAAAGATGATGTTGTTATAGCAAAAAACTATTTAAATGAAATAGAATTAAATAAATTAAATTTATTAGTATCTGGTTACTTAGATTATGCTGAATTACAGGCACTTGAACTGAAATCAATGAAAATGAAAGACTGGGTAGATTTCTTAGATAAACAAATTATTAACCTGCAAAAAAGTTTACTTATAGGAAGTGGTACTATATCACATGAAGTTGCTGTTAAGAAAGCCACAAAGGAATATGAATTATATCGTGAAAAAGAACTAAAAAATTTAGTGAGTGATTTTGACAAAGTAATTAAAAATATTGGAAATTCAAATAAAAAAAATAATTAGTATGAAAGTTAAAATATCTAGATTCAGCTAGTTAATAAACCACAATTCTATTTGTTAGATACTTGCAATATATATTAAAACATGGAAATTTTTATTTGCTTATTATAAGGTAATCCCCTAATGGAAAGCCATAGCTGATATGGGAGGGGCAATGCCCGAAAAATTGCCTATTCCCCTAAAAAGTTTAAAAGAGCTTGAAAAAGAAGAACCAAGAACATTAGTATCTATAAATAAACAATAGTTATAGAAGAAAATTGACATTCTAATCGTTATAAGTATTCATTTTTCCAATTTTGTGATATAATACTTCTACTTAGGGGGGAAGATGTATGCAACTATTAGTAAGTGATTATGATGGAACTTATAGAAGAGGTAAAAGTAATATTCATCTTAATAATTCTGCCATTAATAAATGGATGAAAAAAGGGCATAAATTTATGCTTTCAACAGGAAGACCTTTTCCAAGTATTATGGAAGAAATTAAGAAAAACAATATTCCTTATGATTATCTTAGTTGTTTAGATGGAAGTATCGTCTTTAACCAAGATAATCATATTCTTGATGCTCATTATATTGAACAAGATATTTATAAAAATTTAATGACTTTAGCATGTAATGAATCTAGTGTTAGTGATTTTAGATTAGTTACGGCTTATGAAGTAAAACATAGTAAAAGTTTGGATGACCAAGTTTTAGAGTATGATCTTCATTTACCAAGTGGTCATGAAGATCTAAGTTATTTAGTTAGTAAGACGAGACAATCATTACGAAGATATCTTAATGATTTAGATATTTATGCTTTAGATTTTGGGCAGGATGATGATTGTTTTATTGTAATTCGCTCCTTTGGAATAAATAAAACGACTAGTATAAAAGTTATTCAAGATATGTATAGTTTATCTACTGAAAAGATCTATACCATTGGTGATGAAGTTAATGATTTAGAAATGATTCATACTTATAATGGCTACCGCATTAAAGGATCATTAATTTATGAAGAGGGAATACCAGAAGTAAAAAATGTTCGGGAAGTTGTACGAACAAAAATAAGATAAAAAGGGATGATGTTATGTTTGTTGATGAAGTTATCGTAAAAGTTAAAGCTGGTAACGGTGGCGATGGTTGTTTAGCCTTCCGTCGGGAAAAATATGTTCCGATGGGTGGACCATATGGTGGTAATGGTGGCCGCGGTAGTGATATTATTTTTATGGTTGATTCAGGTCTTCGTACGCTCTTAGATCTACGTTATCAGAAGATTATTAAAGGTAATAAAGGTGAAAATGGTGAAGGTAAGAATCAACATGGATCCAATGCCAAAGATATTATTATTAAAGTTCCACAGGGTACAGTGGTTACTGATATAGATACTAACCTTATTATTGCTGATTTAAAGGACCTTAATGATCAAGCTATTATTGCTACTGGTGGTCGTGGTGGTCGTGGTAATACGGCTTTTAAGACCCAAACTAATCCCGCTCCTAACTTTTCTGAAAATGGGGAACCGGGAGAAGAAAGAAATATTAAAGTAGAATTAAAATTAATCGCTGATGTTGGTTTAGTTGGTATGCCTAGTGTGGGCAAAAGTACGATTCTTTCTAAAGTATCTAGATCAAATCCTAAAATTGCCGCTTATCACTTTACGACGTTAAGTCCTAATTTAGGAGTCGTTAAAACTTTAGATAACCGTACCTTCGTTATGGCTGATCTACCAGGATTAATTGAAGGAGCTTCGCAAGGTGAAGGATTAGGCGATCGTTTTTTAAGACATATTGAAAGAACCAAGATTATTGCTCATGTTATCGATATGTCCGGTTTTGAAGGACGAGATCCATATGAAGATTATCTTACTATTAATAAAGAAATAGAAAATTATAATCTAAAGTTATTAGATAAACCTGGAATTATTATTGCCAATAAAATGGATGGTGAACATGCCCAAGAAAACTTAGCAAAATTTAAAAAGAAGATTGATCAAAAGATTTTCGAAGTCAGCGCCATTAACAATCAAGGTTTAGATCAAGTCTTAATGTATTTAATGGATCTAATTGAAACAATTAAAGAAGAACCTTTATATGAAGAAGAAGCTTTTGAAAGTCATGTTTTATATAAATTTAAAAAAGAAGAACCATATAAAATATATAAAGAAGGTAATATTTTTGTTGTTAGAGGCGAAGATATCGAAAAACTCTTAAAAATGACTAACTTTTCGTCAACTGAAGCCGCTGAACGTTTTGCTCGTAAATTAAAAAAGATGGGTATTGATGATAAATTAAGAAAAATGGGTGCTCTAGATGGGGATAAAGTTCAAATATTAAACTTTACCTTTGATTTTAAAGACTAAATAGTATGATGAATACTATTTTTTTTAATTAATTTAGCAATAAATAAGTATATTTATAAAAAAAACAATATAATTATTTGTAGAACAGGTTACAGATTGGGGGATACTTATGGGAAAATTGCAAGTATTAGACTACGAAATAAAAACAGAAACTATAAATGAAAAAGATTATATATCTTTAACAGATATAGCAAGATATAAAGATAAACGTACTGAGCAATTAATTCAAAATTGGATTAGAAATAGGATGACAATTGAATTTCTAGGTTTATGGGAAAAATTATATAATTCTAATTTTAATCACCTCGAATTCGAGGGGTTTAGAAATAAGGCTGGATTACATAGTTTTATTTTATCTCCCACCCAATGGATAAATGCAACTAATGCGATTGGTATAATTTCGAAGGTTGGAAGATTTGGTGGAACTTATGCTCATAAGGATATTGCTTTTGAGTTTGCTACTTGGATATCTGTTGAATTTAAACTATATTTAATTAAAGACTATGAAAGATTAAAAAATGAAGAACAAAAGTTATTAGGTTGGGATTTAAAAAGAACTCTATCCAAGATAAATTATAATATTCATACCGATGCCATAAAAAATAATTTAATTCCAGCAACTCTTACTAAAGAGCAAATAAATATAATTTATGCAAGTGAAGCGGATGTTATCAATGTTGCTTTGTTTGGTATGACCGCTAAAGAGTGGAGAGATAATAATCCAGAGTTAGATGGAAACATTAGAGATTATGCTAATGTAGCCGAATTAATTTGTATAATTAATTTAGAAAATCTGAACTCAGTTTACATAAACGAAGGACTAACTCAAAAAGATAGATTAGTAAACCTTAATAATATAGCTATACATCAAATGAAATTATTAACCATAGATAATAGAATTCAAAAATTGGAAAACATCTCAAAGTTAAAGATGATTGAAAATAAATATTTTCTAGTCTGACTGTTTATAAATAATTGTCCAGATATTTATATTTGGGATTATTAATGGTATAATTAAATAAAGCAAGAGAGGTTAAGGATTTAAGATTATGATACCAGAAAGATTAAAAAAAGGAGATACTATAAGAGTTATTGCCCCTTCAAGTAGCTTATCGCGAGTTAGTCCCGAAAATTTTGAGATTGCCAAAGAAAGATTTGAAAAATTAGGTTTAAAAGTAACGATATCAAATAATGCCTATAATATAGATGAATATAATTCATCATCTATAGATGACAGAGTTAAAGATTTAAATGATGCCTTTGAAGATAAAGACGTTAAAATGATAATATGTGCTCTTGGAGGATACAATGTAGTTCAAATATTAGATCAAATTGATTATGCTTTAATTAAAAAAAATCCCAAGATTATCATTGGTTTTTCTGATAATACAGCACTACTTAACGCTATTTATAAGAAAACAGGACTTATAACCTATCTAGGGCCTAATTTTGCTGATTTTGCTATGAAATTAGGTTTTGATTATACTTTGGATTATTTTATCCAAGCTACTTTTAATAATAAAAACATTGAACTATTTGATTCTAAAGAATATAGTGATGATAAGTGGTATGCAAATCAGGACAATCGCATTTTTCTTCCTAATAGTGGCAGAAAAATGGTCCATAAAGGTCAGGCCAACGGAATTATCATTGGGGGTAATTTATGTACTCTTCAATTACTTCAAGGAACTGAATTTATGCCGTCACTTGAAAAGGCAATTCTTTTCTTAGAAGATGATGATTTAGTAAAAACTTCCTTTGTTTTTGAATTTGATCGAAATCTTCATTCCTTAATGTTACAACCAGATTTTAACAAAATACAGGCTATAGTTATTGGCAGAATGCAATTAGCTGCCGAACTATCAACCAACGATTTAGAAAAATTATTGAAATCAAAAAGAGAATTTGAAAATATTCCGCTTATTATTAATATGGATTTTGGCCATACAAAGCCCTTATTCACCATACCAATTGGTGCCGAGTGTGTTATTGAAGATGATAAAGTAACCTTTATTCAGGAATAATAAAAATTTTAAGTATTTACAATAAACTGTTATTGAGGATAATACTAATTACTAGT
>CAZHWO010000034.1:0-1344 GCA_964536075.1 uncultured Muribaculaceae bacterium
ACTTTAATGAAGACGATATAATCATTAATAAAAAAATTAAAAGTGCTTTAAACGCAGGGGTTAAAGTTATTCTTTGTATTGGCGAATCCAAAGAACAAAAAGCCTTAAATAAATTAGGAACGATTATACCTAAACAGATTGATAAAGCCCTAATGAATATCAGCTCAGAGGATCTAAATAATATTATTTTAGCTTATGAACCGATTTGGTCTATCGGCACATCCATTATCCCAACTAATGAAGAATTAACCGAGATTATTCACTTTATTAAAGGTTATATGCTAAAAAGATATAATACTAATATGAAAGTACTCTATGGAGGCAGCGTTAATGTTAGTAACTTCAGTAGACTTCTAAAAGTCGCTGATTTAGATGGCTTTCTAATTGGTGAAGCTAGTTTGGATGCTAACAAAATAATTAATATGATTAATAAGATATAAAGACCAGAAATGGTCTTTTTCGACAAAAATTGCTAATATTATACATAATTAGACAAAAGTAGTGTTTTTTTGCTCTTTTAAATAGAAAGGACCTATTATATAATAAACTTGCGTGGGAAGTACAAAGGAAAGGAGAAACATGAAAAAAACTAGAGTTCTTATGATCGATGATAACATCGAATTAGTAGGTATGATAAAGGAGTATTTCAAAGGTCACGCAAACATTGAAGTAGTATATACAGCTCATGATGGCGAAGAAGGTTTAAAAATAATAGAGGGGAAACAAAATGACTACGATGTTATTTTACTAGACTTAATAATGCCTAGAAAAGATGGTATTGCTGTTTTAGAAGAAATAGCGGTTAAAGGTATTGATAAAAAAGTCATTGTTTTAACTTCCTATAATGCTCAAGATATGATTAGAAAAGTTTCTGAATTTGGTATCAATTATTTTATTTTAAAACCATTTGAATTATCTGATTTAGAAAAAAGAATCACCGAGTGCATGTCTAATAATCCCAAAGGCAATAAAACGATTGATATCTATCATAATAATTTGCAAATATCCATTACTAAAGTTCTACATGAATTGGGTATTCCATCACATATTAAAGGATATCAGTATATTAGGGAAGGTATTTCTATTATTTATGAAAGGCCCGAAGTTATCGGTGGTATTACCAAAGAACTATATCCCGATATAGCTTCTAAATACGAAACAACCGTTTCTAGGGTAGAACGCGATATTAGACACGCTATTGAAATAAGTTGGAATAGAGGTAGTTGGGATCTCATGGAAGAAATCTTTGGTCACAGTGTTGATATTGATAAAGCTAAACCAACTAACTCCGAATTTATTGTTACAGTAGCTGATAAACTACGATTAGATTTTCATAAAGTTGGT
>CAZHWO010000034.1:1444-6625 GCA_964536075.1 uncultured Muribaculaceae bacterium
AATTTAGAAAAAATAGTAGCTAAATTAGCTAGTTTAGTTGGGGAAACCGTTTTTGAGAATGACAGCTTAATTGTTTTTGATAATATTAATGATAAGAATCTCGTTAAAGGAATAAAACTTTTTAGTGGCAGTAATTATCATATAATTTTAATAACTTCTTTTAGAGAAAATATTAATTTATTTAAAGGCGAAGAATTACAGTGTAAGATCATGTTTGGGGTTGACTTTGAAGAATATTTACTGGCTATTGATAAAGAACAGTTAGCGATGTTTATTAAAGATTCCTTTAAAACGGGATCATCAATGCCCTTTCATCAATTAGCTTTAGAGTATTTTGAGGAATATTTAATAACTGGCGGAATGCCCGAAGCTATTGCTACTTATATTGCGACCCAAGATTTAAATAAAGTTCGTAGTATCCATCAAAAAATATTAAATATTATTAAAAGTGATACTCTTTTCAATAAAAATTTAATTGATATAACCAGGTCAATTGATATAATTGATGCGATTGCCTATCAACTACAAAAAAATAATCCTAAATTTCAATATAATGTTATCAAAAACGGGGGTAGAGCGAGTGATTATGAAAACAGTATTGAATTTTTAAGTAGTAATAATTTAATCTATCGTTCATACAAGGTAAGTAATATCAAAGCACCTTTAAGTAAGGAAAAAGCTGCCGATAGCTTTAAATTATATCTACCCGATGTTGGTTTATTATACTCTAGTATGCATTTGACTAAGAATAAACTATTTATTGATAATAATATTAGAAACATTCTATATGAAACATATGTTGCTAGTGTTTTAAGTTCTTTAGGTTATAATCTATATTACTACCAATCCGAAGGCAAAGCCGTTGTCAGTTTCATTATTAGTACCCGAAGTGGTAAATTTATCCCCATTGACCTTGTGGATCCAAATCTAACCAAGGCTAAGGCTTTAGGTTTATTAATGAGTAAATTTAATTTAAAAGAAGCTATTCGCATTACTGATGATAATTTTAGTCATAAAAAAGAAATTAAATATATTCCTATATATGCGGTATTTTGTTTGAAAGATATTCTCTAGGAGGCTTTATGAAAAAAATTTTGTTAACTATTTTAGATGGAGTCGGTATTAATCCAAAGCGAAAAGGTAATGCTTTTAAACTGGCTAAGAAACCAAATATTGATTACTTAATGAAACATTTTCCCCATTCCACATTGAAAGCTAGTGGCACATCTGTTGGCTTACCCAAAGGTCAAATGGGTAATAGTGAAGTTGGCCATATGACAATTGGATCAGGTCGTGTTATTGATCAGGATTTAATCAGAATTAATAAAAGTATTACTGATAAAAGTTTCTTCCAAAAAGAAACCTTTCTCTTAGCTATTAAAAATTGTCAAAAATACAATTCTAACTTACATCTTATTGGTCTGGTTTCAGATGGAGGAGTCCATTCCCATCTTAATCATTTGTTAGCTTTATTAGATTTATGTAAAGAGCAAAATTTTGATCGCGTGTATATTCATGCATTAGTCGATGGCCGAGATACCAAACCCCAAGTTGGTCAAAAATATCTTACCCAAGTGTTAAAAAAAATATCCCAAAATCAACTTGGAGAAATAATTACCATTGGTGGTCGGTATTATTTAATGAACCGGGATCGGGACTATGCGTTAACTAAAAAAGCTTATGATGCTGTTGTTGATGGTATTGGACCCCAAGTAAAAAATATTGATGAAGCTTTTAAATCAACTTATCGTAACAATTCATCTGATGAGTTTATGTTACCCACAGTTATAAAAAAAGTGCCCATCAATAATAGTGATAGTATTATTTTCTTTAATTATCGATCAGATCGCATGATTCAGTTTTTTCATAGTCTAACCGATCCTGATTTTAAAGAATTTGAAAGAAGTAGAGGTTTTATTTCTACCACTATAGTAACTATGACGAAATATGAAGAAACGCCTAAACATCAAGAAGTTTATATTGCTTTTAAAGAAGATTTATTAAGTAATACTTTAGGAGCCTATTTAAGTGAACAAGGTAAAAGTCAAATAAGAATAAGTGAGTTGGAAAAAAGTGCGCATGTTACTTATTTTTTAAGTGGCTGTACGGATACTTTATTTCCTGGAGAGGAAAGAATTATTTTTGAAAAACCAGATGTCTTTACTTATGATGAAAGTCCGGCTATGCGCTCAACGGATATTACCAACGCTATTATTGATAGTACAAAAAAAGGTTATGACTTAATTGTGGTTAATTATCCTAATGGCGATGCCTTAGGACATACAGGTATTATTCCGGCTACTATCCAAGGTTTAGAATACATTGATAATGCTCTTGGAAAAATATACAAGTCCATTGATTTAAATGAATATGTGTGGTTAATAACCGCTGATCATGGTAATTGTGAACATATGATAGATGACAAAGGCCAACCTGATAAAAAACATACAACTAATAAGGTTCCCTTTATTGTTGTTAATAAAGACTATCAGGTCAAAAATGGCTGTCTATCTGATATTGCTCCGACCATTTTAAATATTATGAATATGGATATACCTAAAGAAATGACGGGTACATCATTAATAAAAGGAGAAAAACATGTCCAAAAATGATTTTAAGAAACTTTATAAAACGGCTTTAACTTATCAACACTACCAAGAATATAGTCCTTTTGTCAGTGCTGGTGGGGTTGTCTGTGCTTTCATGACTGATAAAGGTCATATTTATGCTGGGGTTAATGTTGATACCAAATGTTCATTAGGTACCTGTGCCGAGAGAAATGCCATCAATACCATGCTAACCAATGGTGAAAATGTTGTTACTAAATTAGTTTGTGTCTATCGTGACGGCCGGTTATTAACACCATGTGGTGCTTGCGGTGAGTTTTTTCTTCAATTAGCGGAAGAAAATAAAGAAATGGAAATATTACTTGATCTTGATAATTACAAAACTATTAAACTAAAAGAATTATTTTCCAAATGGTGGGGTAAAGATCGCTATTAATATTACTCAAAATTTATGCTATAATATCCGTATATGCAGGAGGAATTAATTAAAATGTTATGTTTATTTCAAAAAATAAGAGCCTTTTTAGACCAACAACTTTTAGATACAGTGATAGAGACAAATATTTTAACTTACAGAAAATCTGGTAATAATTTATCAACTCAAGAGTTAAATCCCAAAATTTTAAGAAAGAAGTTAAAAAATCGATCTGATAAATAATATAATTTATAGTTATATTATTTTTTTCATATTTTGAGTTTAATGAGATAAGTGCTATAATAATAAGCACTAGGAGTATAGATTATGAATTTACTAAATAAACTAGATAATTTTAAAAATTTCGATGCTAAACAAAAGAAAAAATTAGCGGAAGAAATTAGGTCTTTTCTTCTTGAAAAAGTATCTAAAAACGGCGGTCATTTAGCTTCTAATTTAGGTATTGTTGAATTAACTATCAGTTTATGTTCAAGCTTTGATTTTAATAAAGATAAAATAATTTTTGATGTTGGCCATCAAAGTTATGTATATAAAATTTTAACTGGTCGTCAAGATCAGTTTGATGAGTTAAGAAAATATAAAGGATTAAGAGGCTTTCCTTATAAAAAGGAGAGTCCCTATGATCATTTTGAAACAGGTCATAGTAGTACTTCTATTTCAGCGGCTTTAGGCATGGCGCGAGCTCGAGATTTACAAAAAGAAAACTATAATGTTATTGCCTTAATAGGTGATGGATCCATTAGTAATGGGATGAGTTTAGAAGCGATTAATGATTTAGGCGGAAATAAAACCAATCTGATTATTATTTTGAATGATAATGGGATGAGTATTTCAGCCAATGTTGGTGGTTTATCTAGCTACTTAACTAGAATTAGTTTAAATGAACGATATATTAAATTAAAAAATAAAATTAAATATTTATTAGATGATACTGTTTTAGAAATATTTATTTTTAAGGTACTTGTCAGAATAAAAGATACCTTTAAAAAAATCTTTATTCCTTCTAAATATTTTGAAGATATGGGCTTAAAGTATATTGGCCCGATTGATGGTCATGATATAAAAACTTTAGAACGAGTTTTAATCCGCGCTAAAAAATTAGAAGATCCGGTTGTTATCCATGTTTTAACTAAAAAAGGTAAAGGCTATAAATTAGCGGAAGAAAATCCTAATTTATATCATTCGGTTGTTCCTTTTGATAAAAAGAAAGGTTTAAAAGAAACCAAAAAACAAACTTATTCCTATGTTTTTGGGCAAGAACTTGTCCATCTAGCCAAGAAGGATTCCACCATTGTAGCTATTACGGCGGCGATGGAAGAAGGAACCGGCTTAACCCAATTTTCTCAAGAATTTAAAGATCGCATCTTTGATGTAGGAATATCCGAAGAGCATGCTTTAACTTTAGCCTCAGGGTTAGCTACAGCTGGTATGAAACCCGTTGTTGCTATGTTTTCTACCTTTATGCAAAGAGCTTTCGATCAAATTATTCATGATGTTTGTATGCAAAATAATCATGTTGTTATTGCCTTAGATCGAGCAGGCCTTGTCGGTAATGACGGGGAGACCCACCAAGGAATCTTTGACTTATCGTATCTTAACATCATCCCTAATATGACGATCGTTTCTCCCAAAAGTATTAATGAATTAAGACCCTTATTAAAATATGCCCTTAGTCATAATGGCCCGATTGCTATTAGGTATCCGAAGGGGGATGACTATATAACTTTAGAATCGGCTAAAAAAATCACCTATGGAACATGGGAAATTCTAAAAGAAGGTCAAAATGTTACCATTATTGCTTCGGGTAAAATGGTTCAAAAAGCCTATCAGGTTATTGAAGAGAATAATTTAAATGTTACCTTAATTAATGCTTTATTTATCAAACCACTAGATGTTAAAATGCTTAAACAATATCTTAATACTAATATTTTAACTATTGAAGATAATCTCGTTAATGGTGGATTAGGTCACCATATTTTATTAGAGCTTAGTAAGTTGAGTTATACTAAAAAAATTAAAATATTAGGATTTGAAGATAAATTTATTGAACAAGGAACCGTTGAAGAACTATATCACCAAGAGCATTTAGATAATGCTGCTATTTTAAGAGCTATTAATCATTTAAATATGAAATAATTGCTAAGCCCCTTTACTAACCGAGTATTATTTTGATATAAC
>CAZHWO010000035.1:0-6388 GCA_964536075.1 uncultured Muribaculaceae bacterium
CAGAGGAAAATTAAAGCTAAAATATCAATGGTATATATTAAAATATTTCTAAATTTCATGATTTATACTCCTTACGATGTACTACTAGTTTACCACAGTTTGACATATTTATTTACATTAAGGTAATCTAATTTACATATTTGGACATAACTATTAATAGAAGAAAAAGGGATGATTTTTCACAAATAATACATATCTATTGTATAATATGTTTAATGGAAGTGATTTTATGAAAATATTAATTGTCGATGATGAAGAACTAATTAGAGATGTCATTAAAGAATACGCTATTAATGAAGGTTATCAAATATTAGAGGCTAGTAATGGTTTAGAAGCTATTCAAAAGGTAACCAATAACCAAGATATTGATATAATCATCATGGATATTATGATGCCTAAATTAGATGGATTTACTTCTTGTAAAGAGATTAGAAAAATTAAAGATATTCCGATTATGATGTTATCCGCCCGTAGTGAAGAATTGGATAAGCTAATGGGTTTTGATTTAGGCATTGATGACTACATGACTAAACCATTTAGTCCGAAAGAGTTAATTGCTAGAATTAAAGCTATTGTTAAACGAAATCACGAAGAAGTTACTGATACCTATAATTATCAAGGATTATCCATCGATTATAAAGGACATTTAGTTAAAGTGGATAATAAAGAAGTCAAGCTTACCCCTAAAGAATATGATCTTTTATGTTATTTTATTAAAAATACCAATATTGTTTTATCGAGAGAACAAATACTAAATCAAATATGGGGCTATACTTTTTATGGTGATGATCGGACTATTGATACACATATTAAAATGTTACGAAATAATTTAGGAAAGTATCGGACTTTAATTAAAACGGTCCATGGTGTGGGTTATAAATATGAAATTAGAGAAAAATAGTTTAATTACCAAGATCTGGTTATATTTAATAGTTTTCTCCATTGCCATTATCTCTTTTCTTTGGCTTTTCCAGGTTATTTTCTTAGACAGTTTTTATGAATATATGAAATTAAAAGATATTAGTAAAATATCTAATCAGATAATCGAAAAATATAAAGATGAAAATTTTATCGATGTTATGGATTTAATTACTTATAATAAAGGAGTTTGTATTGAAGTAGTAAGTGATGCTAATGCCTTATATTCTTCTAATAGTCCTAGTAGAGGCTGTATGGGAGATGTGGGTAAAAATATTACTTATCAAAATATAAAGAGAGCCTTTATTAATGATAATAACAATCAAGCTAGTTACAAAATTATTAATGAGCAGTTTAATAATAAAGTATTAGTTCATGGGATTAAATTAGAGAATAACCTTTTTGTTTTTATTAATGTTTCTTTAGAACCACTAAATTCGGTTACTAATATCTTAGTTATTCAATTAATATATGTAACCATTATTGTTCTATTATTATCATTAGTCATTGCTTATTTTATTTCCAAAAAAGTTTCTAAACCTATTATTGAAATAAATGAAGCGGCGAAGGATTTATCTAAAGGTAAATATGAGGTTAATTTTAAGACTAAGGAAGATATTAGAGAAATTAATGAATTAGTCACTACTTTAAACTATACTAGTGGTGAATTAGCTAAAACGGAAAGTTTACGGCGCGAATTTTTAGCTAATGTTTCTCATGATTTAAAGACGCCGCTTACAATGATTAAAGCTTATGCGGAAATGGTTAGGGATTTAACTTATAATGATTCCAAAAAAAGAAATAAAAATTTAAAGACCATTATTGAAGAGACCGATCGTTTAAATTTACTCGTTAATGATATTTTAGATTTATCAAAAATGCAATCCAATACGGTGGAGTTAAATATTGCAACTTTTGATTTAAATGCCGTTATTAATAATATTATGAAAAAGTTTGATTATCTAAAAGATCGAGAGAAATATCTTTTTGAATATAAAAATAAGAAAGAATTAATAGTAGATGCTGATATTAAACGCATTGAACAGGTTTTATATAATTTAATTGGTAATGCCATTAATTTTATTGGTGATGATAAAAAAATAGTGATAAAAGTAACAGATAATTATGAAACTTATCATGTTGAAGTAATTGATCATGGTCAGGGAATTAACGAAGAGGATTTACCACTTATATGGGATAAATATTATAAAACTGATAAAAAATATAAAAGAAATGATATTGGTACCGGGGTTGGTCTTTCAATTGTTAAAAATATTTTGACTAAACATAACTTTAATTATGGCGTTAGTTCTATTGAAAATGAAGGAACCATATTTTATTTCGATATTAAAAAAAGCAAGTAATTCTTGCTTTTATTTTGTTAAGGCATTAAGAAGTGATAATTGTTTTATTTTAATGTTATGATTTTTACCAGTTCCCATGTCAATATCGGGTTTAACATTTGGTCCATGAAAATCACTGCCACCACTAATTAAGAGATATAAATCCCTAGCAATGGCTTGATAACAGGCGGTTTCTTGTTTGCTATGACTAGAATGGTAAACTTCTAATCCTTGTAGTCCCAAAGTTTGCATAGTTTTAATTAATTTAAGCAAATCGGGTGTATCTAATTCTAAAGAATTGGGATGGGCTAAAACAGGGATTCCCCCACTCTGTAAAATTAAAGCTAAACACTCTTCATAAGGAAGACCTTTACCCATAGCTTGAATTTTAGCATAAGCCGCAATTAAATATTTATCAAAAGCCTCTTGAATAGTGTTAGCATAATGGTTATTAACTAATAATCGAGCCACATCAGGTCGACCTAAATTGTGATTAGCGTTAACTAATTCTTTTATTTCATTATAAGTAAATCTTATTCCATAATCCTTTTTTATTTGTTCCATAATTGATAAAACAGAATTAAGACTATTATCTTTTAGTTCTTGCATTTTCCCATTTAATAAAGGATCGTTAAGGTCAATACCATAACCTAAAATATGCATTCTTCCCTTTTTCGTATTAGCTGATAATTCAATACCTGGAATAAATCTTATTTTATTTAAGTAAATAGAATGTTCTAAAAGTTGCTGGTTACCTAATAAAGTATCATGATCCGTTATTGATAAAGTTCTTATTCCTTTAAGATAAGCTTTCTCTACTAATTGTTCCGGAGTCAATTCGCCATCAGAATAAATACTATGCATATGAAGATCAATTAGGTCCTCTGGTTCATCACTACTTTTTTCTGGTTCTATACGATCATCACCAAAAGTCGCTAGCCAATGACCAAAAGAAGTCTCCGAAGATCTCGGTGAGTATAGTCTTTTATATTCTTCTAAAACGCTAAGAAGATCTTGTTTAAAACAAGTATACCTCGGATTAGTAGATGAATATCTCATAAGAAGTTCTTTAACATCATCTAATTTAGTTTGATAAACGGTAAAAAGCCCTTGTTCTTCAGCTTTTGTTAAACAGTTACTTTTTAAATCAAGCGCATAATTTCCTTTAATAACATAATAAGTCGTTTTAGTTTTTTTATTAGTCGTATTATTACTGTTACGAACAGGATAATCTTTTAAGTAATTAGTAATTTCCATCAAAGGAAACATATCTTGAGTATCAACATCTATACCTAATTCTTCTTTTAGCTCTCTTTTTAAAGCAAGGCTAGCATTTTCCCCATCATCAAGTTTACCACCAGGTAACATATAGATATCAGCATATTTTATAATGAATATTTCATTATTATCATTAATAATAAGAGCTCTTACTTTGTCAGTAGTAACATTAATATCTTCATCTATTAGATTGGCTAAATTATTAACTATTTTTTGCATTTGTCACACTTACACTTTTTTGAATATTAATAAGACGTTTTATTCTCTGGTTTGTACTATTTTTTATCGTTTTCTCGATTTTTTCTAAATTTAGTTTATTTAAGATGGCTACAATATCTATGGCCTCTTCATTTTCATAAGCTTGAAAAACTAAAGAGAGGGTTGTTTCCAAAACTAAATTGCGATATGGGGTTAGAAAACCAAAGTTAGAACTAATATATCGATCATTGGAACTATCTCTTCTTGAATAATTAGTCCGGTCTTTACATATTAAACATTTGCATGAGTTACTATAATCATCAAAACCATTAATTTCTATAACTAAATGTTGACAATTAGCAGGAGTTATTTTTCCTTCTAAATATTCTTTGGGTTTAATCAGACGTTTTGTTTGTTTTTCATTCATTTTCATATTTTTACTCCTTTAATAAATACTTTTAATAATACTCTCTGGCCTTTTTTTGCCACTATTGGCAATGGGGTGATTGAGAGATTATTATTAGCGGGAGGTCTTTCTACTGAACTTTTAACTTTGGTATTAGTGTGATAGGTTCTTCCTTCATTCAATTGCATATTTAAATCTAATGAATAATCATATACTTCCATTATTTTTTGCATGTTATTACTATTATATTTACCCATTTTTTCTTTAACATCTTCATCATTTTTTACATATACGGGATAATATTCATAATCAAATGTATCACATACAACAATTAGATGAGAATTGGTGCTATTATTTCCATCTTCTAACCAACATTTGATTTCATCTTTAATAGGGAGATCCATTTTAAACACTTCCTTTCTTTATTAACATTTATTTCCCCCCTCTAATTGTATTTTATAATGAATTTTGTTATAATAAAAATACATATTTGTTATGTTTATCATAACTGGAGGTTATTATGAATGTAAATTTTGAATTGTATCGTATTTTCTTTGTGGTAGCTAATGCTCAAAATATCACCAAAGCAGCTAATGAATTAATGATTTCGCAACCAGCTATTAGTAAAGCTATTAAAAATCTCGAAGATCAGTTAGGTGGTCAGTTATTTGTTAGAACTAAACGAGGAGTTGTGTTAACAGATGAGGGTCAAGAATTCTATAATTATATAAAACACGCTATGGAATATATTGCTAATGCGGAAAATAAATTTACTGATCTTATTAATCTAGAATCAGGCAGTATAAGAATAGGAGTCAGTACTACTTTAACAAGAGAATTTTTATTACCTTATTTAAAAGATTTCCACAAACAATATCCCAAAATAGATATTCAAATTAATACAAGTTTGGCAAGTGAGTTAATTAATAAACTTAAAAATGGTTTAATTGATATGGTTATTTTAAACTTACCCAGTAAAAGAGATAATGATTTGGAGATTATTGAGTGTAAAGAAGTTCATGATTATTTTGTAGTTAATGAGAATTATAAAGATTTAGTTAATAAGAGCTTGACTTGGGAGGATTTAAATAATTATCCTTTAATCCTACAAGCTAAAGGTGCTAATACGCGGACTTTTATTGATAATTTTGCTAAAGAATTGAATGTTATGTTAAAACCCAATATGGAGCTTGCTAGCTATACTTTGGTAGTAGAATTTACCAAGATTGGTTTAGGTATCGGTTATGCTACAAAGGAATATATTGAAAAAGAAATCCAAAATAAAGAACTATTTATTTTAGATGTAAAACCTACTGTTCCTAGTAGATATGTTGGTATTGCTTTATCAAAAAATCATTTACCTAATTTTAGTACTAAAAAGTTAATTGAGATAATAATAAAAGATATCATTCATAATTGATTTAAACTTGTAAAATAAAAAGAAACACAAAAAGATGTGTTTGCTTTTTTTGATATAATAAAAAAGAAAAGAATTGATAAAATTCAAATAAGATCAAAAGGTGGCAAAAATAAGTACTACTCAAAAGAAGAAAAAATAAAAACCATTATTTTCTAATAGTATCGATGGTTTTTATTAATCGGCGAACATTGTCAGCTGATACAATACCATCACTTCTTTGCATATCAATATGTAAATCTTCGGTTAATGTCCGACCTGATAGATAAGGTTTATATTTAAACCGTACTCCACCAATAACGGGAATATTTGTTTTAGCTCTTAAAGTATTTTCATCATTAATAACACCTAAAACATAGTCAAAATATAAATAATCATCGGTCCAATTCATGCCTAGACCAATTATCTTGGATGGATCTATAATTTCTTCCTTGGTTATAGGTTTCTCTATTATCGTGAATAAAATGTTTTGATATAATATTTGCAATTAATAATGTAGTTTTTCTACTAATCATGTAGCTCACCTCTGTAAGTACATTATATCATTTTTTTCATACAAAAATCGAACTCTTTCGGCATAAATCGACGGAGTTCGACTGATTTCAACTTGGAGGGGCCAGACGGATTTGAACCGACGATGAAGGTGTTGCAGACCTGTGCCTTACCACTTGGCTATGGCCCCATTTGGTATATAAATTATAGCAAATAATTTTATTATTTTCAACTACCAAAATACAATCTATTATTTCATATGCACTAAAAAAAGAGTTGTGAGAACTGATTTGAAGAAAATCTACACGAAATAAAAAAACGTGTAGATTTTTTATA
>CAZHWO010000036.1:0-6139 GCA_964536075.1 uncultured Muribaculaceae bacterium
ACATTCCCATCATATATATAATTTCTTATTGTTCTTGCTGTTATTTCTAATAATCCTTGCTCAGTCAATTCATATGCCACTACTTCTGGTGATTTCTTTTCTTCTTTTATCATCTTTTCAATTAATTCTATTGTTTTTATGTCTGATCCTATTTTTAAATCTTGTCCTTTTGCTCTCATATTAGCTTTATATTCATCATTTGATATATCTGCACTATATACTTTTATTTCTTCATAATATGTTGTTAAATTAGTTGTTAAACCTCTTTTTATTTCTCTTCTTATTGTTCTTTCATTTTTATTTAATAATTCAGCTATTTCTTTATTAGATTTATGTTCATTATTATGCCATCTTTCTATCATTGTCTTTTCTGCATACGTCAGGTGTTTATATTTTTTTATTTCTTTGGTATAATTAATAAGACACATATTTTACCTCCAATGTTTTGTTTTCCAACTACATTGTATCATAGGTAATTCTATGTGTCTTTTTTTATGTCCTTTTCGGACACTTACTTTTTCCATTTATATTGATAACTTTGATTTCTTTACCATTAACTTTAAATAAAAGATTTTCGACTTCATAATTTTCAAAGATACTATAAGATATTGTATAAGTAACCTCTTCTAAAATATCATTATTACTTAGTAAATTCTCATTAAAATTTAAACTAATAATATCTTTATAAATATTATAATCCAAGAGGGTGGCTTTAGCATTTAAATAACTAATTAAATTGGTTTGATATATATGATCACTAGCTAGACTATCAACAATTACTTCAATTTTATTTCGGGTATCATTAACAAATTTAGTTACTGGTACATATTCCTCATCATCGTTAATATAATAAATGGTCACCTTGGTCACATTCTTAGAATTACTTATCTCATATTGTTTATTAATCCCAAAACTTCGATCAAGGATACTAGGTAATTTAATATTCGTTTGCGGTAAATTAATTAAGATTTGGCCATTAACCAAGATTCTAACACTGGATATACCATCTAAATCACTTAAAGTAAAGACCAGGGCTTCAATGACTTTTTCTTCTAGTCTTTTATCAACATTTAATAAACTATCACTAAAATCCAAAGTTATACATTTATTCTCAATATAAGCATTATTTAACGTCGTTCCTTTGGGAATGATCGCCCCTAAATTATTAGGTAATTGATTTTTTTTATTAATAATTAGATAACCAACTAATTCTCTAGCTTTATCCAATAATTGGTTACTGGTTATTAATATTTTTTCTTTTACTAAATAATTATTTTTATCCAATAAATAAATACTACTAGTATTAAAGTTATTAACATATTCGATTCTATAGTTAGTAGCTCTTTTAATTAAATTTTCTTTAGGAAATAAATAGATAACTAAAAAAATAAAGACACTCATAGTAGTTATTAAGATCTTTCTTAACGCTTTTCTTTTTAACATTATATCACCTGTTTTATCATATGAAAAATCGTACTAAAAAAGTACGATTTATATGGATATTTCATTAAGTTTTAATAGCTCAACAACAGCGCCTGCACGGCCTTTAACTCCTAGTTTTTGCATAACATTGGAGATGTGATTTCTAACTGTCTTTTCGCTAATCTTTAATAGAATAGCTATTTCTTTAGTTGTTTTATTTAAAACTAATTGATCAAACACTTCTTTTTCCCTTTTGGTTAAAATTTTTTTACCCATTATATCCCTCACTTTCCTAAGCAAGTGGTTAATAATTACTCATATTATTTTATGAAGGATTTATAAAATGGTGTCAACTTATTAATCTTCAAATTTAACTGAAACAAACATTTTATCAGTAAATTCTTCTTGAACTAAGCGCATAATGTTATTAGCTAAAGCTTTATCATGATCTTTAGTTACTAAAACAACACTTACCTGATCATCTTCAATTTTAACAAAACTATCTAATTTCAAAGCATTTTTTATCTTTGCTTCAATTTTTTCTTCTCGACCTTGAATATCCGTTAATAATTTTAATTGCTCATAAATATTATTCTTTTCTTCCGCGGTTTTATTTACATCGGTTAAATTACTTTCCAAGTCTTCTTTGATACTTAGTCTTTCACTATCTAAACTAACACGCATTGCTGTCAACAAATCACTCTCTTCTACCTGAACAACTACTTCATCTGTTTTATCAGTCTTTTCTGTTGACACATATGAATTATTATTTGATAACAATAATTCATTAGGCATAGTTATATAATATACACTAAGTACTAATATCAAACTAAATAGAGTCAAAAACCATAAACTTTGCTTATTAATCATAAGTATCCTCCCTTTACAATAAATTATATTAAAAAAAGAAGATAATATGCTTAATATCTTCTAGCTATTTAATTTTTCTATAGATGTCTTAATTAGACGTTTAACATGTGTATGACTTATTCCCGTTTTTCGCGCAATCTGTCCACCATTTAGAAAAGCTTTAGTCAAATAAAGATCCATAATAATTCGTTCTTTAGGTTTTAATCGTTCAAATAAAATATTTTTTTCTGCTTGATCTAAATCGTATAAATAATTTAATCTAATATTCTTTTGTTCTTCTTCAGTAATGATACCAGTTTCTAAATATTGACTAATACGGAATAAAGATCTTTTAACAATGCGGCAGAAAAAACCAGGGGAAGAATAATTTAATAAATCGCTGATCTGTTGAAAAGTTAACGGTTTACCTGTTATAAAACCATATTTTAGTTCCATAACGTACTTATCTAGAGGAGGTAAAATGGTTAAAGCTTTACGAAGGGCTTCTTTTTCCATTATAACTTCCACTTTTTCTTCTATGGAAGGAAGACTTTTATCATAAACAATATCATGTAAGGTCAGCTCTCTTTTACCATCATCAGACATATCTCTTTCTAAACTATCTAAATATTCCCACTTTTTTTCTTGTCGCGAAAGATATTTATTAATATCCCAGTGAATGTAATTTGACACATAGAAATTAAAATTACCTTTATTAACATCATAAGTATTAAGAGCTTTAAGTACTGCCATCTTAGCAATATTTTCTAAATCTTGGTTAATCAATGGAAAACAGTAATCTTCCCGAACAATATATCTTATCAAAGGAATAGTTCCTATTAAAATCATTTCGATAGCTTCCTGATTGCCCAACTTCATCTGATTATACCAATATTCAAATGATTCCTTTCTCAATTATAGTACCTCCTAAATAACAAAAAAGAGCCTAATATATTATGCTCTTGAGACGTATTTACCATCTTTTGTTGACACTAAAATAGACTCTCCATCGTTAATAAATAATGGAACTTTAACAACCATGCCCGTTTCTAAAGTAGCGTCTTTCATCGCACTACTTGTCGTATTACCTTTTACTCCGGGTTCTGTACTAGTTATTTTCATTTCTATTTTATCAGGTAAAGATATCCCCAAAATTTCCCCTTGATAAGAAGTAATTATAACTTCTAAGTTCTCTTTTAAGTACATACTGTCTGATCCAATTTGACTTTTGTTTAGTTCAATTTGTTCATAAGTTTCCATATTCATAAAATAATAGGTATCCCCCATATTATAAAGGAATTGCATATTTCTTTTTTCAATAAGCGCTGTATCAACCTTAGTAGCTGAATTAAAAGTAATTTCAATAGTTGCGCCTGATCGCAAATTTTTCAATTTAGCGCGCACAAAGGCCGCCCCTTTTCCTGGTTTAACATGTTGGAAATCTAAAACCGTATAAATATTATTCTCATAAAGAATCGTTACACCAGTCTTAAAATCATTAACATTAATACTTGCTGCCATTTAAACGCCTCCTTATTTTTTTTCTTTATGTGGGGTATTTTTTCGACATTTAGAACAAAATTTGTTTAATTCTAAACGTTCCGTTGTCGTTTTTACATTTTTTTCTGTACGATAGTTCTCATTATTGCATACCGTACAAACTAAAGTCTTACCTTGTCTATTCCCTACTTTGGCCATTATATCCCTCCTTGTTTCTATTGGTATTATACCAAAAAAATGCTTAAATACCAAACAATTTTCTTTTTTTATTCACTTAAATTATAATATACACTCTGAACATCATCCAGATCTTCTAAATCTTCCACCAATTTCATGACTTTTTCCTGTCCTTCTTCATCCAAAGTTATTTCCATGTTAGGAATAAAGGTTACTTCGGAAGTTAAAAAATTCGTTATGCCAGCCTGTTCTAAAGCCTCTTTTACTTTAATAAAATCATTTACTTTCGTGATTATTTCATAATTATCTTCATTAACTTTAAAATCATCAGCTCCAGCATCAATTGCCGTCATCATCACTAACTCTTCATCATGGGAATTAGGAACAATAATAATCCCTTTTCGTTCAAACATATAGCTAACTGAACCATCGGTTCCTAAATTTCCACCCCTTTTAGTAAAGGTACTACGGACAAAAGAAGCTGTACGATTACGATTATCTGTTAAGCAATCGACCATAAAAGCTACGCCTCCAAAGCCATAACCTTCATAACGAATACTCTCATATTCTTCTAAATTACCAGCTCCCCGAGCTTTTTCAATGGCCTTGGTAATATTATCTTTGGGCATGTTTTGGCTGCGGGCTTTTTCAATAACCATCCTTAAGTTGGGATTATTATTCGGATCTGGATCACCACTTCGAGCAGCAACATATATCTCTTTCGCCAATTTCTGAAAAATTTTGCCTCGTTCTGCATCGATTAAACCTTTTTTTCTTTTTATTGTTGACCACTTTGAATGTCCACTCATCTATGTTCCTCCTAACCTAGTAAATCAATAATAATAGGGGATAAAATCAACAACATTAACAACGGTATAAAAAAGATGACCGAAATAACACTTATTTTAATCGGTATCTTACTTATCTTGGCTTTCATCTCCAATATACGTTTATCCCGAATATAATCAATTTGATTATACATTGTTTCAATAATATTACTACCAAAAATATTAGATTGCGTAATATTTAAAACAATATTATTAATGGTTTCCGAAGGGATTCTTTTTTTCATACTATCTAAGGCCTCATCTAAACTTTTCCCTAAATAAACCTCTTCAGTTACTTTTTTAAACTCATCCGATAACTCGGATTCAATATTATGACTCGTTATTTCAATTGCAATTTTTAAATTACGACCTGATTCTAGCGCTAATACTAATACCTCAAAGAAATATAAAGCATCAGAATCTAATTGTTCTCTGCGTTCATTAACCTTTTTGTCAATAACAAATCTCGGTAAAAAAAGATAATATAAAAAAGTTATTAAAGGTGCTAGAAAATATCCCCACTTGAAGAAATATATTATCACAAAAAAGATAAAGACGGAAGTCAAAAGACGAAAATTCAGAAAAATAATAGCGTCATAGGCTTTTTTATAACCCAATAAATCAATCTTTCTTTGCATTTTCTTAATAGTATCATCACGATAGATCTTTCTAGATATGTTGACTTTATGTTTAGCCATTATCTATCGCCTCCCATTCCCATGACGCGGCGTACTACTAAAATATATGATACATATATAAGAATAATCGATGCCAAAATGAATCTTCCCATTATACTCGTAAATAAAGGATTAAAATATGCTGAATTAAAAAGACAAATTAACGATATCATAACAATCGGCATCGCAATTAATATAATAAAGATGGTTCTTGATGAAGCTGTTAAAGAACGTAACTCCTCTTGTAATTTACGGCGATTAAAGAAACTTCGTTCAATTGATGAAAAAACCTTGACAATATTTCCACCCGTACGATTTAAAATTGTTAATGAAGCGGTCATCATCTTCGCTTCTTCAATATTAACTCGCTTAGCAAAGCGAGAAAAAACGACTTCCAGACTTAAACCAAAACTCAAATCAATATACATTTTCTTAAATTCATCACTAATCGGCCCGGTTAACTCAGTGGATACTATCGAAATAGCTTGAATTGTACTTCTTCCTGATTTAAAAGCATTATTCATAATAATAATCGCTTGCAATAAATCATTTTCTAATTGTCGTCTCATTAAGGCTTTTTTGGAAATTAAAAAGGCATCCGGTAAGAAAAAACCAATAAGTAAAGCCAGAAGCATCTGCAGAAAACTAAGCGGTTGATTTTGTCCTTGAAAAATATCTGAAAGAATA
>CAZHWO010000037.1:0-5982 GCA_964536075.1 uncultured Muribaculaceae bacterium
CCATATCATAATCTTTGTGTTTTCGGTATGAGGTTATAATATGTCTTTCATAATAATTACCAATATAAAGAGGTTGATCAATCTGAAAAACTTTTTCTTTAAATTTAAAAGCCGATTTAATTCTTAATTCTCCTTTAAGGCCATGGGTATTAACAATTTTTCCTATATATATATATTCCATAACTATCCCCTATTTAACTCATATAATAAAATACTGGTTGCAACGCCTACATTTAAACTTTCAACCTGATTATGCATAGTAATATAAAGGTTATTATCAACCATTTTAGCTATGTCTTCTCGGATACCGTTTCCTTCATTACCAACGATTAAGGCATATTTACTTTTCTTTTCATGATCTAAAGTCCGAACATCAATCCCGTTATTAACATTGGTCCCATAAATTAAATAATGATCTTTCTTTAAAATATTGATCATAGGTATTAACGGTTTATCAAGAATATTTATATAAAAAAGCATTCCTTGGGTAGCTCTTAATACTTTAGGATTATATAAATCAACCGTCCCTTCACCTAAAATAATACTATCAATATTAAAAGCTTTAGCACTACGAATAATCGTTCCTAAATTGCCTGGGTCTTGAATACCATCGAGAATTAATATATGCTGGCCTAAAGCTTTATTTTCGGGTAACATTTGGCACCAAGCGATAGCAGTTGGAGGGGTTTCTAAGGAAGATAATTTGGTCATGACATCGTTAGATACATATATTATGTCTATATCAAGAGGAAGAACCTCATCTTTAATTAAAATTATTTCTTTAACCAAACCACTTTTGTAAGCCTCTAAAACAAGATGTAATCCTTCAACCAAAAAAGTCCCCGTTTTATCACGATATTTTTTTTGTTTTAACTTTATTAATTCTTTAATATGACTGTTATCTGAACTTGTTATAACCATATTCTCACCTACTTATATTCTTTTAATTCCTTGCGAATTTTTTTAAATTCGGGATAATTTTCTTTGACTAACTGCCAAAACTTAGTACTATGATTATGATGAACAAAATGGGCTAGCTCATGAATAATAACATAATCTAAATAGCGAACATTTTTCTTGATTAATTCTAAGTTTAGCGTTATGCGGTTAGTCTTATAATTACAAACACCCCATCTAGTTTTCATTTTTCTAATTGTTAAAGCGGGATACGGAATTTTCTTGGTAAAATTTTTATAGCACTTATCAAGATGTTCTGGAAAAATCTTGCGGGCATTTTTTATATAAAATTTATTGATATCAATGGTTTTTGGAATATAAATGGTATCATTTAATAGATAAATTTCTTTTTCATCAGTAAGAACTAGTTCATAGTCTTTACCTAAATAGTGAAACATCTTATTATATTTATTTTTTTGATTAACTTTTTTGATAGCATTATTTAAATAAGAAATATTTTTATTAATTAATTGTTCAATAGTTTTTTCGGTTGTAAAAAGAGATGTTGTAACATATATTTTTAAATCATCCTTTAATCTTATATAAGTATTTTTATTACGAGGTTTACGAATGATAATAATATCATAATCAATATCGTTTATTCTAATTTTCATAAAACCACCTAACTATATTTTACTAAAAATTTGATCAAATTGAAACAAAAAAATGCTTATTCAGCATCTTTTTTATTTATTACTTCTTGGCCTTTGTAAGAACCACATTTTTTACAAACACGATGTGGTTTAATTATTTCCCCACAATTTGGACATTTTGTAACAGTTGCTGCTTCAATAGCATTATGGGATCTTCGCATTCTCTTTCTTGTTTTTGAGACTTTTCTAAAAGGGACTGCCATTATTATCAACTCCTTCCATTTCTTTTAAAGTACTAAATGGGTTATTTCCTTTATCTAAATCTTCTTCGCTTACTAGCCGCCAACCATCACCTTTTAAATTTTCGGTATCAGTAACAGTTGTATATCTAGAAGGAACTTCCAATACAATATTTTCCCATAAAAGAGACATAATATCAAGGGTATTTTGATTATTTTCATCAATTTCTACAATCTGATCAATAATCTCAATATTAAAAGGATAATTTACTTCATCATTGGAAAGGGCATCTAAGATTATCATATTACCACTAACATTTAAATTTAAAACAATATTATTTTCATAATTCTTAGCAATATTACCTGTCACGTTAACTTTATCTAATTTTTGAATATCGGTATATTCAATATAACTTTGATCAAAGGACAAGGTTTCGTCAATTTCAATACGATCCTGACTATTATTTAAAAGTTTAATTACATCTATTTTCATTATTTTACTCCCTTTAATATTTTAATCAATTATATATGGTTGTAGTTTTCTTTTTTTCTGGGGTGTCCTTAATTTGCGTAAACCTTGTTCTTCAATTAGACGAACCATTTCACCACTAATGCCAAGTTCATCACCTAATTGTTGTAAAGTTTTAGGATTCCCATCTAATAAGCCAAAACGCATGTTAATTACGTGTCTTTGTCGAGCCGATAATCTTTTTAAATAATCTTGTAGTGTATCTCTTAATTGATATAATTCCACTTCTTTTTCCATTGGTGTCTCGTTAGACATACTAACAGCGCTAGCTAAAGGAAGGTCTTGATTGTTCCCTATATTATCTTGAAAAGATACCGTATGATTAAACATACGATAACGTTTAACAGTCCCAGCTGTTACTTTAACTATTTTGGCAATTTCTTCGTCGGTTGGTTTACGACCTAATTTACTATATAAATCATCTTCAATTTTATCAATTATCTGCGCGGTTTTAGTAGTATTTGGTGCTGTACCAATAGCATTATTTTGTTCGCGTATTTCTTTAGCTAAATGATCTATTATTTTTCCTACGGCATAGGTAGCAAAAGTACAATTTTTACTAGGATCATAATTATCTAAAGCTTTATATAAAGCTATGGTACCTGTACTGATCGCTTCATCATCGCTTAATACAGTATAATGATCTTTTTTTTGTTTAACATCCAAAATTAAAGGAATATTTTTTAGAATATATTTCTCTTTTAGCTGATTATTTCCATTGCGAATACGCGCAATTACTGCTTGATCAATTAAACGGCGGAAAGTGCTGGCTAAAGTAGCCATATTTTTTGATTCTTTTTCTTCCCTAAATTGACGATATGCTTCATCAACTAAACTAGTAAAAAATGTTTCGTCTAAATTTAAACAACTAAATTCGGTTATAACACTTTGAAGTTCATCAGTATAATTACTTTTTGTAGCCATATTGTTTTCTCCTTTTGGTTAATTAATATTGAATCCCCCAATAAACCATATGTTGAGCTGGTTTGCCACAACAGATACATTTATCCGATAAATGTTCATTATTATCGGCAATACATCGTGATTTGGTCCCTTTTATCTCTTTTAATTTTACCTCACATGCTTCATCGCCACACCACATAGCTTTTATATAGCCGGGTTTGGTTTCCATAATTTTCTTAAACTCTTCAATATTGGTAACAGCATAGGTTTTTTCATCATTACGCTTCTTGGCGGTTTCAAACATGTTATTTTGCATCATTTTTAATAATTTGTCAAGGTTTTTTGGCAATTGTTCATCAATAGCCAAGTTAATTTTGGCATTATTATCACGTCTTACGACCATTATTTCTTGGTTAGCTAATTCTTTTGCTCCGATTTCGATCCGAAGAGGTATGCCATTCATTTCATGTTCCGCAAATTTAAAGCCCGGAGTATTATCACTATTATCAACAAAAGATCTAATTTGATGATCAGTTAGTAAAGTATTAATTTTAAAAGCTTCCTCTTTAACATCATTATTATCACCAATAGGAATGATAACGATTTGTTTAGGAGCAATTTTAGGCGGTAAAATTAATCCATTGTCATCGCTGTGAACCATAATTAAAGCGCCAATCATTCTAGTGGTTACACCCCAGGATGTCTGATAAACATATTCGTATTCGTTGTTTTGATTTAGAAATTTAATATCAAAGGGACGAGAAAATTTTTGCCCAAAATAATGACTGGTTCCACCTTGCAAAGAAATACCATTAGCCATTAAAGCTTCAATAGTTAGAGTATATTCAGCTCCAGCAAATTTTTCTTTTTCGGTTTTACGCCCGGTTAAGACTGGAATAGCCAAATAATTTTCATAAAAATCTTTATAAACACCCAACATACCCATCGTTTCGGCTTCAGCTTCTTCTTGGGTAGCATGAATAGTATGGCCCTCTTGCCATAAAAATTCACGGCTTCTTAAAAATGGTCTCGTTTCTTTTTCCCATCTAACAATATTGCACCATTGATTACATAATTTAGGCAAATCACGGTAAGATTTTACAATATCACGATAATATTCACAAAATAATGTTTCGCTAGTTGGACGAATACAAAAACGTTCTTCTAATTGTTTAGCACCACTAGTGGTTACCCACGCTACTTCAGGAGCAAAACCTTCAACATGCTCCGCTTCTTTATTTAATAAAGATTCCGGAATTAAAAGCGGCATATATAAATTAGCATGACCTAATTCTTTGAATTTAGCATCTAATATTTTTTGCATATTTTCCCAGATAGCATAGCCATATGGTTCAATAACAATAAAGCCTTTAACAGAGGAATATCTAGCTAAATGGGCCTGAAGAACAATATCGGTATACCATTTAGCAAAATCAACATCACGGCTAGTAATTTTATTATTTTTCATTATTTATCGCTCCTTTTTAATTGTTTTATTTAGTTTGCATTCCAGATAATCGTGGATGAACCATTCCAACTAGTACCCAAAGTCATTCCGGATGAACTAGCGCGTTTAACGGTTATATTATTAATATTATTACCAACAAAAGTATAATTGCCAATGGTTCTAACACTGGAAGGAATTATAACATTAAATTTTGGACTAGTTGTATCAGCGGGATATACATAAAAAGCATTTTTATTAATGGTTGTTAATTTACTAGTACTATCACTTGCGCCCATAAAGGTAAGAGAAGACCATGGTATTGGCGAATAACTTTTATTAAAGGCTGATGAACCAATTTGAGTAACCGACTTAGGAATAGTAATGGTGGATAAATTATTACCATCAAAAGCATAGCCTTCAATATTTGATAAGATGCTCGTATCATCTAAAGCTCCTTCCAAAGTTAAGGAATTAAGGCCTGTATTTTGAAATGCAAAACCATAAATAACCTGAACTGACTTAGGAATGGTAAGATCTTTTATACTAGTGTTTTTAAAAGAACCATTACCGATAGTTACTAAGGTGGATGGTAATGATACGTTTGTTAAATTGTAGTCATTTGTAAATGAGCCAAAATTACCAAATAAGCCACAACTTCCGCTACAATCATCATGCAAAATATCGGTTATACCTTCAGAAATTATAATTTCTTTAATCCGCATATATGGTTCAATCTGAGATATAGTTGGATTTTGGGGATCATAGTTGTCAATATCGATAGGAATAAATAAACTTTCTCCTAAATAATCTATTTTTTGACCATCAATATCATTGGGAATTGTAATAATATATGCATCTCGATTAGGCATTTGGGATGTACTAGTTATTCCCATCGCCGTAAGATAATCGGGATCAATATTAGTATCATTATAATAATCTTTTAAAATAGTAACGTTATCACTTGTTTCAAGATTACCAGTGAATTTATCGATAGTGTAATATGTATTATTAGAATTACTACTAATGGCCCAATCATTGGAATCACCGGCAACTACTTTGGAACAAGTACTAGTTCCTATTCGCACATTATCACTAGTTAAGTCCGTGATATTAACAGAATCCCCATTACTTTTACTGATCCCGTTCCCTGCTTCATCAACTAAACATATCGAGTAAATATATTCACTTGTTTCTTCATTATAGACTATTTTTATATAACTATCACTAAGATAAGCTTTGCCAAAAGTCGATATGGTATTACTACCCTTTTCTAATTTTATTTCATTTAAAATAAAATATTTCGGAGTATTTCCA
>CAZHWO010000038.1:0-5783 GCA_964536075.1 uncultured Muribaculaceae bacterium
ATTCTATGTGTCTTTTTTTATGTCCTTTTCGGACACTTACTTTTTCCATTTATATATTTTCATATCCTTCAAATAACTAATTTATAAACTAAATATATACCGATAATAATACCTAAAAGAATGGCTGATAAGATGATAATAATGATATTACTCTTCATAATAATTCCTCCAACTTATCCTTTAAAGTATAAATACTCGTACAACTCATAAAACAAATAACAGCATTTTTATGCTTTAATAATTGTTGAATCGTATTTTCGGTTATTAAACTACCATTTATTAAACCGTTAATAATTACTTCACTGGTAATATTATCATAATCACTAGCTTTTTCTCGATCACATCTAATTGGTGTGACATAAGCCTTATCAGCGGTATTTAAAACATCAATAAAAGCTTGGGTAAAGGCTTTCGTTCGGGAGTAAGTATTCGGCATGAAAACCGCCACTAGTTCTTTACCGGGATATTTTTGCCTAGCTGATGATAGTGTTACTTTTAACTCCGTAGGATGATGAGCATAATCATCAATAATAACCACATCGCCATAGATACTTTCTTTAAAACGGCGTTTAGCATTTTCAAAAGTTTCTAATAAAGCATGGATATCATCCGCCGCTAAGTTATTTATATAAGCCACATATATAGCTGCTAAAGCATTTAAAACCATATGTGATCCATATAATGGTAAATTAAATTCACCAAAGAAATCCCCAGCTATATAGCAATCAAAACTACTTCCCGCTTCTGTATATTGAACATTTTTAGCAATAACATCATTATTATCATTAAAACCATAATAAATTATTTTTTTATCCGTTTTAATTTGACGAATATTTTGATCATCACCACAAGCAATGACTAAATCCTTTGTCTGATTAATGAAGGTTGTAAATGCTTGAATTATATCCTTAAGATCTTGATAGCACTCAGTATGCTCTAGCTCAATATTAGTAATAATCGTAATCGTTGGATAATAAGCTAAAAAATGGCGATTGTATTCACAAGACTCTAAAATAAATATTTCATTATCTTGACTGGCATAACCACTACCATCCCCAATAAAATAATTACAACCGACTTTATCTTCCAAAAGGGTTTTGATCATCATGGACGTGGTCGTTTTACCATGCGTTCCACTAACACTTATCGTTTTAAAAAGTTGTGATAATTCCCCTAAAATAGTATGATAAGATTTAATATTAGCGGCACTCTTTTTTATTCGCACAATTTCCGGATGGTCTTCACTAAAAGCGGCAGAATAAGTAGCAATTATATCGTCTTCTAATTTATAACTGTCATCATAATATATTTTAATGCCTCTTTTTGCTAGTCCTTCCTCGGTATATTTATGCCCTTTATAATCATCATAGCCAACTACTTCATGACCTAAATCAAATAAAATACAAGCCAAGGTTGCCATTCCGGATCCTTTGATACCAAGACAATAATACTTCATTTTACATCACCTATCTACATTATATCAATAAATAACCATTTTGTTAATTTATTTAAGTGCGACTGTCATCGCTTGACATTATTCATCCAGTTTTTGGGCAATGGAAGAAAACATTTTCTTTAAACTTTTATCCATCAAACTCTGCAGATTATTAGATATTTTTAACGCTACTTGGGAAAGACTATTGGAATAATTAGTCGTCTCAACATAATCATTAATACTAATATCCTTTCCTTGTTTAAGATCTTCCTCAAATTTCTTAATCGCTTCATTCGTCAGCATGGTTTTTTGACTATTACTATATTCATAATAACCACTTACTTGGGTAGTAAATAACGCTAAAAAAGATAAAACAATTAAGATAAAAATAATTTTAAAGAAACCTTTACTCATGATGAGCTCCTATATAGTTAGCCAAAACATTAGTTAAAGCTGTAACCGAATTATAAACCTCATCAATAGTATTGCCTACGCCCCCAACTTCAATTAACATCGCGTTATTGGATAAATCCTGATTATAAACCCCGTTGACTCCTTTACCTTTTTTTTGATAGATCCCTCTGGAAATTCCCGGATAATATTGTTCTAATAAATTATTTAAATCAGTAGCTAAAGTTAAATTGACTGCATAAGTTGGATTTTCTAAACCAATTAGAAACATTAATTTGGCATAACTAACATTACTAATCGTAGCTGTTGTAATCCCCTTACCTACAGAATCACGATGCACATCAATAAAATATTTAATACTGGGATATT
The DNA here is from genome assembly GCA_964536075.1 of uncultured Muribaculaceae bacterium. Lineage (GTDB taxonomy): Bacteria > Bacillota_I > Bacilli_A > RF39 > UBA660 > JAAZHK01. The sequence goes on from CAZHWO010000038.1 coordinate 2,216, forward strand.
TTTCTTTTATATCTTTAATCAGCATTTCGGTGACATCATAACTAGCCGCATAATTCCAACCATTAGCATTTAATATTTCCGTCACATTAGCTTCTTCCACCATGGCCTCTATTCCTAAATTAGCTAATTTTTCCCGTAAAATATAACTCGTCATCATAACATTAGGGGTTATATTATATATTTCTAAATTATTATTACTATAATTCTCTAATTGATGCGTATTATAAATATAAATTAACGGTTCTTTAATTTCTTTATCACTATAGGGATCATTAATATATTTACTTGTTTTTGCGAGTTTATCAAGATCTTCTAAAAGATCTGAATCACCACCAGAGGTACTTAAGGTTTTTATGTAATTATTACTTATCAATGTTACCGGATTTTCCAAATCAACATTGGCTAAAAAAGCAATAACTTTGGTAGCCACCGTTTCTTTTTCTTCCTTCTTGGGCATATAGCTATTTGAGGAATCAATTAAATATCTTAAAAACTCTTCATTGGTAATTTGGAGATCAATTTCCTGGGATATTTTAATAGTAAAAAAATAACAAAAAAGAAAAACCCCTATAAATAATATAGTTTTTCCTTTTCGTTTAAGCCTATTTTTGTTGATCTTTGCTTCTTTCATATAATATCTCCATCAATTTATATGTTCCATTATATGAAAATATTCCTAAATTTTTTGTCGATTTATTCTTCATCACTTAATTTTTGTAAAATATCTAAAGTTTTAATAGATGGATATTGCTCAAATAAACTATCAATAATCATATCTTGCTCTTCCTCGGTTAATTCTACTGTTTCATGATTAACAGGGTCGTTAAAAATATTTAAAAAATCATCATATTCTTCCATCTTATTTTGCCTCTTTTCCTACGGTCATCATTGAATGATAATCAATATCAAAAACTTTCTTAGCACTGGAAAAAATTCTTTGACGATATGGATCTAGTTTCTGCCTTTTATCTATTAAAGGAATAGGCAAATATTTATTATTCTCATCAAAAAAGGTTTCATAAATATTAACTACCTGTAATCTTTCGTACACTATATCCCCAATATTTTCCAAAATAGATGGAGAAATTGAACTCTTCTTAGTCACAAATTTTAACGGAAAATCAATCATTTTTAAGGTATTAATATAATGCAGGAATAAATTATTGACAATCTTACCTCGCATTTCCGTAGGAAAATTAGTCAAATCAAGTTTAGATAAATCACCATCTAAAAGAGCGGTTGTTATATAATCATGATACAAAGTAATCATATCATTTTGAGTAGCGGTCTTAGTATTTGATGCTTCCTCCAATAATAAATCAGGTAAATTTTTAACATGACCATCAGGATGATAAAAAGTCTCTAAGATACTATATTTAGTGACCATTTTTGGTTGTTCTGCTACTAAATCACCCAGAACCACAACATTATATTTTTCCGGTAACATATGATAGCTTCCCTCTACCTCATCAACTTTATCAAAGGTAAAATGGCTCAACCGTTCATTTGAAAGATATTCAAAAAAATCCGATTTATAATAATGGTAATAAAGAGGTAGAAATTCTTTTGAAAATTTTAACAATTCGCAAACTGCGAAGTAGCGGGCATCAATCTCACATTCCATTGACTCATAGTTATGACTATCATCATTATTATTACTATCAATTAAGGCATCTATAAACAGACTGTCTCTAATACTGTTGAAAGCTCGCGAAGAATAGGTGTTTAACTTTTCCTCATACAGTTGATTAACATGACCCAATTCATGAAAAAAATGTTCCTGCAATTCAAAAAGAAAAACTTCTTTATTAAAATTAAATTTTTCGATCATTTTTTTATTTATCAAAATGACATTAGCATTCGTAACTCCATAACTGTTATCATCCCACTTTTTACCATCAGCATAATAATCCGAAACATATAAAATAGCCTTTCGGCCAGTTTTACTTTCGGCTTCTTTATTCATAAAATTTAAAAGTAATAACCACGCTTCATAATCAAAGGACTCCGATTCATTAATAATTTTGTGTAGAACCTTTTGGGTCATCATTAATAGTCCTGTTATCTCATCACTATCTCGATACATATTACTATTTAAAAAATTTAACATAAACTGAAAATCACTGGAAGCAATATCTTCACTATCTAAATAGTTTTCTAATATTTGCTGAGTTTTCTTACATGCACTTTTTTGATAATTACGAATAGACACAATTGTGTCTTTATTAAAAACCTTTGTTAAAACATCATTAGGAAGTGAAAAAAGGGGATTACTAAAAAAGCTAAAAGAATCGAGTTTAATGCGATAATTCTGCGATTTAATATAAAGCTTTAATCTTTCTTTTTCCACACTTCCAATTGGTCTTTGACCACTTAATAATTGACAAATATACTCATCTATAAGATGATTTTCCAATAGTTTATTGCCATCAACATCATTGCCAGCATAACTTACATCATAAAATTGTTGAACTGTCTTTTCATCTACTAAATGATTTTTAAAATCTAAACGCCGCTCAATTAAACGATTAAGAAAATCGTTTTTTATTTCATTAACTGTCACCATTATCACCATTTTAATTTTAACATATTAACTTTTAAAAATCTACTTGATAATTTTGATGTAAGCTTTTATTAATCCCTTTGGCTAACACTAGACTTAATTTGTCAATTAAAAAATCAATTTCCTTAGGCGTGACCATTAAATTATAATTAATCGGCGTCAATACTTCAAAAATTAAGGCTTTTACCTCTTCTTCATCTAAAGTCCCAATAATGCCTAATAATTTTTGTTTCTCTGCATCAGTTAAGTTACTTTGATATGGTAAATAATTTTCATTTACTTTTAATTTACTGCTCACTTTATCAATGGTTTCTTTTTTATAACTAATATTTTTATATAAGTAGTTAAGCGCATCACTAACAATCGTTACCGCATCGACAACCGTTGGTATACCAATCGCGATAACAGGAATATTTAAAGTTTCCTTTGATATCTCACTGCGCATATTACCGACACCACTACCAGGTTCAATACCGGCATCAGTTATTTGAATGGTTTTATTAACCCGATCAATTGTTGATGAAGCTAACGCATCAATAATAATAACAAACTGAGGTTTGGTTTTATCAATTAAACCTAAAATAATATCTTTTGTTTCAATTCCCGTTGTCCCCATGACACCCGGAACAAAAGCCGCTACATCTCTAATGCCCTTCTCAACAGTAGCGCCCTTTAATTTAAATAGATGTGAAGTTACTAAAATATGATCAATCGTTTTAGGACCTAAAGCATCGGGCGTTGATTTAACATTACCTAACCCAATAATAAGACAACTACTTTCATCACTAATTTGATTCATCTCTAAAACCTTTTTTAGCTCTTGAACTAAAACTTCCATCACTTTTTTTTGATTAGTTGAATCTGTTATATCTTCAAAAGTTATGGTGGCATAGTAACCAACTTTTTTATTCAACAATTTAGCTTGATCCGGGTTTAACGTAATTCTCTCGACTTTAATGTTATCCACCAATTCATTAATCATATTAAAATCACTAACACCATAAT
>CAZHWO010000039.1:0-5403 GCA_964536075.1 uncultured Muribaculaceae bacterium
GAACACGGTGCACTTCTAGGCCCATAAAGAGAAGTTACTAATCCTCTTACCAAAGGTCTAACAAAGCCTGTACCATATGGAACTTTAATACATTTACTTATTTCCTCATCCATACCACAGTTCTGCGATTCATAATAACTTATCGAAGCTTTTGTCACTTTAATCTGTTCATCAATCGTTAATGTGTCTTCATCATAATCTTCTAATCTAGAACCTAGTGAATCTAGCTGAGTGGATAAAGTTTTAAGTAAAGCGGATAATTCTTTCTCTTTCTCAGCTAACTCTTTTTGAAGTTGGATATTTTCTTCAATTAAACTATTCATTTCGCTAATTAAATTATCATTATACTTACTTATTTGTTCAGCAACTGAACTACGATAAATAAAATCAGTTAAGTTCTGAGCTCCAAAAACATATTCGAGATAGACATTCTCCCCATTAGAAACTTGAAGAAAGTTAAGAACCTTATTTATCTCTTCTTTTTTTTCCTCTATTTCTTTTTTTAATTCCACTATCTTGTTTTTAGCAGCTGCAATCTTTTTTTGACCTTCACTAATTCTATATTGGGTATCATTGATTTGATTAGCTACTTTTTTATATTCTTTTTCAGTTAAAGCCTTTTGAGATTCTTGTTGTTTTTTCTTGGCTTTTAAATTGTCTAACTGTTCATAATAATCTCTTAATGTATCAGCCTTTACGGGAATAATGTTCAAAAACATGGCAAAGGTAAAAGTCGTTAAAAGAAAAAGGACCATGCTTTTTTTCTTTTTGTTCATTATACTTTCAGATACCTCCTTACGGCACGGTAGCTGCCAATCATCCCCACTAGCATACCGACAACAACAATAATACCAGAAACTACAAAAACAAAAGGATAAGGATCAACTAATTTAATAATCGATGAGAAAATTTTGCCACCTAATTTGTTATACAAAGCGTAATAACCATAGATTACAACAGCCACTGGTAAAACTGCTCCTAGAAAACCAAGAAATAAGCCTTCAATAACAAAAGGATTTTTAATACTGAAGTTACTAGCTCCAACTAAGCGCATAATGGAAATCTCTTTTTTTCTAGAAAAGATAGTTAACTTAATAGTATTAATAATTAAGAAAATAGTTACTAAAATAAGGGCTACAACCGCAATATAAGAAACCTTTTCTACTAATTGGAAAGTTTCAACCATTTGTTCAACTAGCTTTTCACCATAATTAACAATTTCTACTTTCGTTATGGTTTTTATTTCTTTAGCTGTTTGACCAATGTTATTAATATCTTTGACTTTAACCATAAAGGTATCTTGTAAAGGATTATCCTTTTCATCCCAACTGCCCATGATATTCTCGAAAGTTTTTGACTCTTTCATCATTTCATTTTTAACAGCTTCTTTTGACTTAAAGGTATAACTTTCTACATTATCATTTTTCTTAATTTCATTTTCTATTTTAGCAATATCATTTGTTGTAGCTTTACTATCAATAAAAACAACAATCGTCACATCTTTTTCAATAGTAGTAGTAAAACTTTCCACATTATAAGATGCAATTAAAGAAAAAGCTACGACAATTAAAGTAATAGTAATACAAACGACTGAAGCAAAACTTAAACTAAAATTACGGAAAACACTTTTAAAAGCATCACGGATACTTCGTCCAAAAATTCTAAATATTTTCATGAATGACACTTCCTTCTGGATAATCTTTAATGAGTCTTCCCTCTTTTAGGATAATAACTCGTTTTTTTAATTCATTAACAATATTTAAATTATGTGTAACCATAACAACCGTTGTTGCTAAATCTTTATTTATTTTTTCTAACACTCTAACAATTTCCATGCTCATTTCGGGGCTTAAATTACCGGTTGGTTCATCACATATTATTAATTTTGGTTCATTAACAATAGCCCGTGCAATAGCTACCCGCTGTTGCTCTCCCCCTGATAGTTCATCAGGATAGTTACGAATTTTATTCTTTAAACCAACTTGTTCTAAAGCTTTGAGGGTTTTTTCTCTAATTTCCTCTTTTTTAGCGCCTAATACCTCTAAAGTGAAAGCAACATTTTCATAGACTGTCAACTTAGGTAATAAACGATAATCTTGAAAGATTATGCCAAGTTTTCTTCTTAGTTTATAAATACTGCTATTCCTTAGCTTAGCAACATTTAAGCCACCGATAATAATCTCCCCAGCTTCAGGTTTAAGCTCACGATAAAACATTTTCACTAAAGTTGATTTACCGCTCCCCGATTCCCCGACAATAAAAACAAATTCTCCTTTTTGAATTGATAGATCTAAATCAAAAATGCCTGTGACTCCATTTTTATATTTTTGAGTTACGTTCTTTACTCTTATTAATTCCATTTTTACCACCTATTCTAATTATAACATAAATTATTGTCTATAATGTTGGAAATTTATGCCTTACTTGTCCTCCACCAACCTGATAAGCATCGGTTACAACAAAGAAAATTTCCGGATCAATAAGTTTGATGCCTTCTGTCACTTTAAAATAATCTGACGTTGAACTAACGACCATCATAGCATCTTTTTTATCTTGCTTATCATTACCTTCCTTATCTAAAATCGTTAATCCTAGTTGCAGATCATTAATAATATAGTTTTTTATTTCTTCTTTTTTATCGGTCACTAAGTAAAGAACTTTATTTCTTGAGGTTCCTAAAAGAACTCGATCTAACACTAAACTATTAATATAAAGAATAATAATAGCATACATAACATGGTTAATTCCAAAGATGTAGCCCCCCAGAATAACAATTATAGAATTTAACCAAAACTGGGTTTTACTAATAGATATATGATAATATTTACGCAAGATTTGACTAACAACCGATATTCCCCCACTGTTGAAACCTAATCTAAAAATTAATCCTGAAGTTATGCCACTAATAATGCCATAGAATATACAAAGAACTAAAGGATCTTTATAATTAATATCTAAGTATAAATTAGCATTAGCTGTTAATTTAACAAAGAAAGGATATACAATCATGGATAGTAAGGTAAAACTCGTCTCTTTTTTACCTAATAGTATTAGGCTTAAAAGTGTAAATAAGCCATAGACAATAATCATAAATAAAGAAGGATCAATATGAAAGAGGTATTTAGTAATAATAGATAAGCCATTTATTCCGCCAGCCACAATTCCTAGTGGTAAAGGAAAAATATTAAAGGTTAAAGCAGCAACAAATAAGCTTATAAGTAATAATAAATAGCGTCCAAAAACTTTCTTATAATAAATAGCCTTTTTGATTTCTTTTTTAGGTACTTTTTTCATTATTCTCCACCATAAACTTCATATGCGTCAGTGACAACAAAGAAAGCTTGATTATCAATGGCATGAATTCCTTCCTTTAATTTAAAATATTCTTTAGTGGGGATAACACATAATAATACATCTTCTTCAGCTTTAGAGTAACCGCCTTTGGCATTAAAAATAGTCACACTATGATTTAAATATTTAATTATATAATTCTTTACTTCTTCTTCTTTAGAAGTAACAATATAAAAAGCTTTAGAATCAGAAATACCTAGTAATACTTTATCAGTTAAAATACTAATTAAATATAACACAATAATAGCGTACATAACCTGATTAATACCAAAGAAAAATAAACCGCTTAACACAATTGTGCCATCAATAATTATCATAGCTGTACCAATAGATATTTGCAAATATTTAGAGACAATCTGATTTAAGATATCGGTTCCACCGCTAGTAAAGCCGGCCTTAAAAATTAATCCTGATCCTAGTCCTAAGAGAAAACCGCCAAAAAGGGTAATTAATAAAATATCCCTTTGATCAATAATAATATAGTCACTAATGTTTTCTGTTAGTCTAATAAATATGGGTAATATTAAAGAACCAAATAGCGATCTAAAAGTTTTCTCTTTACCAAGAAAGAAATAACTTATTATTAACAGAATAGCTGATGATATATAAATAAAGGTTGATGGTTCAATATTAAAGTAATGTTTTATAATGATTGATAACCCACTAACACCACCAGCAACAATATTGTTGGGTAATAAGAAAAGGTTAAAACATATAGAAATTAAAAGAAGGCCAAGGATTAACTCAACATATCTTCGTACAACTGTTTTTTTGTAAACGATACTTAAAATATTAAAATTTTTAAATGATAGTGCTTTTCTTTTTTTCATCTATTTTCCCCTTTTCAGATAAACCTCAATAAAGGTATTAAGATCTCCATCCAAAACTTTATTTACATTACTTGTTTCATGTAGAGTTCGATGATCTTTAATTAATGAATATGGGTGCAAGATATAACTCCTTATTTGGGAACCAAAATTTATGCTTGTTTGCTCACCCTTAATATTTTCAATGGTAGTTTTTTGTTTCTCTAACTCAATTAATTTTAATTTACCTTTTAAAACATTAATCGCTCGTTCTTTATTTTTAATTTGACTTCGCTCATTTTGACAAGTAACAACAATTTTAGTCGGTAAATGAGTTATTCTAACAGCACTGTCAGTAGTATTAACCCCTTGGCCTCCATTACCGCTACTCCGATATACATCAATCTTTAAATCCTCTTCGTTGATTTCAATGCTGACATCATTATCTATTTCGGGGGTCACTTCAACTGACGCAAAAGAAGTATGTCTTTTATTATTAGCATCAAATGGTGATAATCTAATTAAACGATGAACACCTTTTTCACCTTTTAGATAACCATAAGCATACATACCTTTTATTAACATGGTAACACGGTTTAAACCAACTTCTTCACCTGGTTGATATTCTAAAAGATCTATTTTATAACCCTGTTTTTCAGCATATCTAGTATACATTCGATAGAGCATATTAGCCCAATCACAGGCTTCTGTTCCTCCGGCTCCTGAATGGATTTCTAAAATACAATTATTCTTATCATATTCGCCATTTAATAACAAAAATAAGGATACTCTTTCTAACTCATTATTAATAGAAGCTGTTTCTTGGTCTAACATCTCAAGCAGTTGGTTATCATCTCCTACCAATGATTCTAGTAAATCATTGATATCATCGATTTTCTTCTTAAGTATAATTAAGTCATCTGTTATTCCTTTTAAGTCATTAAATTCTTTTATTTTTTGTTCGGCTATTTCTTTATCATTCCAGAAATCAGGATGATTTATTTCCGTTTCCAGTTTATTTATCTGTTCTAATTTTTTATCGACTTCAAAGAGACCTCCATAGGTCTTGTATTTGATTAGAATCTTTTGTTACTCGTCTATTTATTTCATTTAAATCCATAACAAACCTCCTCTATTATCTATATAAGTATAGCATAGTTAAAGTTAATTTCCAAGAAAAAAGCGAAGGATATACTTCACTTTACTTTCCACAACATTGTTTATATTTCTTGCCAGAACCACAAGG
>CAZHWO010000040.1:0-5157 GCA_964536075.1 uncultured Muribaculaceae bacterium
ATTTCTCACAATCTTTTGATTTCATTGGTGTCCCCTGTAGGATTTGAACCTACGACCCACTGATTAAGAGTCAGTTGCTCTACCAACTGAGCTAAGGAGACATACTTAAAAAGTAAATATATCTTATCGCATATTTCATTCTTTTTCAAGTATTTTAAACCAATTTATTTTTTTTGACAAATAGATATAAACCTTTTAAATAATTTTTTACTATTATCATCAAGATCATATAGAGTCTCGGGATGCCATTGTACACCTATATGAAATGATTGGTTTGGTAACTCTATAGATTCAATAACATTATCTTCAGATATAGAAGTTATTTTATAATTAGGAGTCTCAATAATTTTAAAATTATGGCGACTATTAACAGATATTTCTTTTTCACTAATTATAGTATAAAAAAGATTATCTTTACTTAGTTTAACTTTATGAACATATTTATCTTGAGAGTCATGAGAACTATTACCAATACTTTGTAATTTGGCTCCATCAGACATAGCCATTATTTGCATGCCTAAACAGATACCTAGGATGGGTATATTATTCTTTTTAGCATAATCTAAAACATAAAAATCAAAATCTGTTTCATTAGTACCACCGGTTATAATAAAGCCCTGACATAAAGCTAATATGTTATCATCATAACAGGGTAAGAGCATTATGGGACTTCCCCCACTTTTAATAACACTTTCATAGTACTCATTATGCACAAACTGACAATTAAATGAAGAAATGGCTTCTTCCCGACAAGTAATACCGATAATTGGCTTATCCATATTATTTAAAAAGGTAAGTTAATTATAACTTACCTTTCATTCCTCCTTTAGAAAACTTTCCACCTTTAGAACCATTAAAGTTTTGCAAAATATTAGATTTAAAAGAATGAATTTTCGCAATTCTTTTTTTATAATCTTTTATCCCAATATTAATCATATCATCAAGTAATTCAGGATATTTTTTACCAGTTGGTTCCCATAAATAAAATGATAAAGATCCTGGTATATTATTTATTTCATTAATATATATTTTATTTTCTTTACTATCTATTAAGTAATCAATACGAACAACCCCGGAAGAATTTAAAGACCTAAATGCTTCTTTGGCAGTTGCTTCTATTTCTTTTTTTAACTTTTCATCTAAATCAGCGGGAATCTTTCGACTAGATGAAGATCCTTTGGAAATAGTGCCCCCTTTACCTGATTTACTACCAATATATTTATCTTCATAAGTTAATAAAGCATTATTGGTGGCTACTTCTTCAATGGCACTGACTTCTTGATGTTCATAATTACCTAAAACACTAATGTTAACCTCTTTTAAATGATTAACGACTTCTTCAACAACGACTTTACTGTCATAAGTAAGCGCTTCCTCAATGGCACTTCTTAATTCTTGGTCATCATGAGCTACATTAATTCCGACACTGCTACCTAAGCAGGCGGGTTTAATAATAACGGGATATTTAAGTTTATTAATCTTCTTAATAACCGCTTCACTATCATCTTTATAGTCACTATCAAAGAACCAAACATATTTAGTAATAGGTAAATTATTACTCTCAAAGATTTGTTTCATAAATATTTTGTCTTGCCCAACAACCGATGCATAGACATCACTACCAACAAAAGGAATACCAATACTATGTAAATATCCTTGTAAAACACCATCTTCAACATTGGTTCCATGGACAATAGGAAAAGCTATATCAATATCCGTTATAAATCTTTTAAAGAGACCTTTTGATTGGAGAATAAAGTTGCCTTTTTTATAATATAAAATAACATTACTAGCATATCTTTTTAAAAGATTCATATCTTTATATGTTTCCATATCTTTTAGATGGCTACCCGTGTACCATTCACGATCTTTAGTAATATATATCGGAATAATATCATACTTTTCATTATCCATTTTATTCATGGCTTGGATAGCAGTAATAATACTTACTTCATGTTCGACACTTTCGCCACCAAAAATAACGCCGACTCTAATTTTCATCTAATTCACTCCATTCATTATTTAAACTTCCAATATTAGTATACGCTTACTAAACCGGATTGACAATATTTTGCTGTAAACTATGGTTTCTTTGACACTTTGAATTTGACATTAAACAACGCTACTAAGTAGTAAAGAAAAATATTCATCAAACTCATCAGTAAAAGATAGTTATAGGGTCTTTGGCTGATAAAGGTGAAAAGAACCAATATAGCCATTAAAGTTCCTATCAAAACAGCTATAAACTTACTTCTCATATTAATCGCTATTTTTTGAGTTTTATAGCTTTTTATCATCTTAATTAAATTATTAATAATTAAAAATAAAGCAAAGACTACTAAGACCATAATTTTAACTTCAATTCTAACAATAAGGATTAAACTTAAAATGATAAAGAAAATTAAAAAATCGGTCTTTTTATAGATAGTTAAAAAATTACTTTTAAGCCATCTATGATATTTTTTATTATTATAATTATTTATTTGTAAATTATATAAAGCATCTTTTAGTTTAAAGATGTTATAAATAAGTAACATGATTAATAAAATTATTTTTAACATCCTGACCTCCTATAAAAATTTATTTAAAATGGACACGATATAATTAAGGGATTCTAAATAAGCATAATGCGTAGCACCTTCTATTTTAATTAGGGCACTATCTTTAATTAATTGCTCTAACTCAAACGCTTCCTCGATAGGAGCTTCTTGATCATTAGTTCCCCAGATTAGTAAAGTGGGACAGGTAATCATTTTGGCTTGATTACTTAAATCTTCATTAACGACATTAACTAGTATTTGGCGCATAATGGAACTGGCATTGCGATAATCGGGCGATCCTATATGTTTTTTTACTTTTTTGCCAATTATATTTAATATGGGTATTTTAACTAAAACCTTTAAAATCCTTAATTTTAAAGATATCTTCTGATTTTTACGAATACAAGGACTACCAAAGAGAACTAATTTACTTACTTTATTATCACTAGCATAATCAATGGCAATTCGACCACCAAAAGAATGCCCCATAATAATCGGATCCTTAATTTTTAACTTAGTAACAAGTTTTTTGATTATATCCTTATAATCATGAATAGTCCAGGGTTTAGTTGGTTCCTCACTTTGGCCAAAACCAGGTAAATCTAAAATTGTAATCCGAGATTTATGACAAAATTCGTTGCCTAAAGGAAGCATCATATCTATATTTTGACCCCAGCCATGTAACAATAAAATATCTCTGCCTTCTCCATATTGGATATAATTTACATCAACATCATTAATCCTTATTTTCATTGTTATCACCTTCTTAAATTATAACACTTATCCAAATAGATGTACAATAAAAAAAGGCAATTGCCTTTTAAAATAGTGACATTTGACTTGATTCAGGAAGATCTTTAAACATGCTCATTAAACGCATTTTATCTATTAAAGTAGATGAGAGTTTACCACGTTTAGCAAAGTCTTCAATACTAATAAAGGATTGCTTTTCTCGTTCTTTAATAATTGAGGTAGCTACTGTATCTCCTAATCCCTCAATAACCCTAAAAGGAGGAAGCAAAGTTGTTTCATCAAGTACTAAAAATTTATGGCCATCACTTTGATCAATATCAATGTTAGCAAATTTAATACCGCGAGCAGTCGCTTCTAACGCCATTTCTAAGGTTGATAAAATATTAACTTCTTTATTAGAAGCATCATAGCCTTTAGCTTTAAGTTCTTCAATTCTTCTTTTTATAGCGTCATAACCTTTAATCATTGTTTCAATATCATAGTCATCACTACGAATCGAAAAATAAGCAGCATAATAATTAATCGGTTGATATACTTTAAACCACGCAATTCGAAGAGCACTCATAACATAAGCAACCGCATGGGCTTTAGGGAACATATATTTAATCTTATAGCATGAATCAATATACCATTCTGGAACCCCTTTAGTCCGCATTTTTTCCGAATAAATTTTCCAGTTTTCGGGATCTTTACTAGCCTTCCCTTTACGGACTAATTCCATAATTTTGAAAGCATCTTTGGAAGATAGATCTTTTTGCATTAAGTAGGTCATAATATCATCACGACAACCAATAACGTCCTTAAAGGGCACAATATTATTTCTAATTAATTCGGAGGCATTACCAGCCCAGACATCAGTACCATGCGATAAACCGGATATTTTAACTAATTCGCCAAAAGTTTGAGGTTTTGTTTCTTCCAACATTTGAATAACAAATTTAGTCCCTAATTCGGGAATCCCCAATGTACCAGTATGACACATAATTTGTTCAGGAGTAACATTTAAGGCTTTAGTGGAAGATAAGATACTCATAACCTTAGGATCATCAAAGGGCAAGGTCGTAACATCAATGCCTGATAAATCTTGAAGCATTCTTAAGATGGTTGGATCATCATGACCTAAGATATCTAATTTTAAAACATCCTGGTCAATAGCGTGATAATCAAAGTGGGTGGTTCGCCATAAAGAAGTATTATCATCAGCAGGATATTGGAAAGGAGTAAAATCAAAGACATCCATATAAGCGGGAATAACCACAATACCACCCGGATGTTGGCCGGTGGTTCTTTTAACGCCGGTACAACCAATCGCTAATCGCTCTATTTCAGCACTGCGAACATTAGTTATCCCTTTATCTTCAAAATAACCTTTAGCAAAACCATAAGCGGTTTTATCCGCTACCGTACCAATGGTTCCAGCTCGGTAAACATTGTCAACCCCAAACAATTCTTTAGTATATTCATGAGCCTTCCATTGATATTCTCCGGAAAAATTAAGATCAATATCGGGTACCTTATCAGCATCAAAACCTAAGAAGGTGGCAAAGGGCATATCTTGGCCTTCTTTACCCATCTTATGGCCACATTTTGGACAGTTCATATCCGGTAAATCATAGCCACTGGAATAATCATCTGATAAAGGTTTACCATCAAGTTCAAATAGACTATGTTGGCAGGAAGGACATAAATAGTGAGCGGGAAGCGGATTAACTTCCGTTATTCCCATCATCGTCGCTACAAAACTAGAACCGACTGATCCCCTACTACCGACTAAATAACCATCATCATTACTTTTCTTAACTAATTTTTGGGCAATTAAGTAGATAACATCAAAACCACCCTTAATAATACCACTAAGTTCAGC
>CAZHWO010000041.1:0-4892 GCA_964536075.1 uncultured Muribaculaceae bacterium
TAACTAAGATAACGCCTAATATGACAATAACTGCCAATAACTCAATTAAAGTAAAACCTTTTTGTTTCATATCAATACTTCCTTTTTTTAAACTTTGAAAGGTACATATAATTTACTTTTCATTTTAATTATACTGGCTATATAGCCAATAGTCAATAATCCATTTATATTGATACAATATTTTAAAGGAATGGGTTATATTTTATGGTTGAGATTAAACAAATTTCTATTGAAAATGGTTATTATTTATTTAAATTAAATTCTTTACTGGCAAAAAAGAATATTAGTCTTAATAAACTTATGCGAGATACTAACACCGATTTCAAAGTTATAAAAAGGTTGATAAAGGGTAATCTTGTTAGAATAGATATTTTTGTTTTAGCAAGAATCTTAATTGCGAAATATACGATATTTTAGAATATATAAATGTTATAGGAGAAAAATAAGTTTCTTCTTTTTATTTTTCACTTTTATTATATAAAAAAGTGAACTATTTGAGGTTCACTTCATTTTTGTCTACTTTTGTTCATTTAATGTTTAACGATCCTTTTTATCACTTCGAATATAACTGGTGGCTGCTGTTGCTCCTTCACTAACACAGGTTACTAATTGAAAAAGAGATTTATTAATAACATCACCACAAGCATAAATAAACGGTATTTTAGTTTCCATTTTATTATTTACTTCAATATATCCTCGTTCATTAGTAATACCTAACTCCTTAAAAACATCTGTAGCTGGACCAAAACCAATAAAGATAAAACAAGCGGCAACTTTAATTTTTTTGGTTTTTTCTTTGCAGTTAAGAATAATACCATCTAAGATTCCATCTTTCGCTAAGAATTTTTCTACTACTGTCTGATAGAGAATTTTAATATTCTTCGTCTGTTCGACTTCTTCAACTAAAATTTTTTCTCCAACTAGTTTGTTTCCCCGACGAAGAATAGTAACTTTTTTACAGATCTTGGCTAAATAAAGAGCTTCTTCTAAAGTACTATTACCGCCACCAACTAAAGCCACTTCTTTATTTTTATATAAAGTTCCATCACAATAAGCACAATAACTAATACCTTTACCAATTAATTCTTCCTCATTAGGAGCCCCTAATTTAAGGGGTTTGCGACCGGTAGCAATAATAATGGCTTTACAAGTTATAGTTTTCTTTTTTAGGGTTACTTTTTTATCTTCAATTTTAATAACCTCATCAAAAATATAAGGAATTTCCAGCATTTTAACTTGTTCATAAATATTAGTAGCTAAATCAGGTCCACTAATATCAGTAAAACCCGGGTAATTTTCAATGGATGAGATACTTAATAATTGGCCCCCAGGAGCATATTTTTCGACCAAACAAACATTAAGTCCAGCTCTTTTTAGATAGATTGCCGCGGTCATACCGGCTATGCCCGAACCAATAACAACAACTTCATAATTATCCATTTTTACCACCTTTTCTGATTGCTTTAATAATAATTAATACACCCATTATTAAAAGAATAACAGACATTACCATAGCCATTTTAATATTACCGAGCATTAAACTATCAGTTCTCAATATTTCAATAAAAAAGCGAGCAACTGAATACCAAATTAAATAAAAGCCAAAGATAAAACCCTTTTTATTGGCAACTTTATTTTTAATTAATAAGATAATAAATAAACCGACTAAATTCCATAGTGATTCATATAAAAAAGTCGGTTGATGATAAGTTCCATTAATATACATACCTTCGATAATAAAAGATGGTAATCTTAACTTTTCTAGAAAAGCCACAGTTGTTATAGGTCCATAAGCTTCCTGGTTAAAAAAATTACCGTAGCGGCCAATAATCTGACCAATCAATAAAGCCGGAGCCATTATATCAAAAATTTGCCACAAATGAAGATTCTTTTTTTTGCAAAAATAAATAATAAATAAACCACCAAATATTATACTGCCATGAATGGCTAATCCTCCATGCCAAACCGCCAATATTTCCTCAGGATAAACTAAATAATAATCTAAATTAAATAGTAAGTAATATACTCTAGCACCTAGTAAACCTATTATTATAGTATAAAAAATTAAATCAGACATTGTAGCTTTATCCAATTTCTTTAGTTTAGCTTCCTTAAGAGTATATAGACTAGCAACAATAATACCCAAAAGGATAACTAACGAATACCAGTAAATTGAAATAGTGCCTAATGTTAGCGCTATCCTATTCATCTTTTTAGTTTCCTTATGATAGGCTTGATAATAAATCCTTCAACTACAATATTTAGTATTGAGATAATTATCGCAATAAAGAAAGCAGGAAAGATATTTAGGATATTAAAATGACTTCCCAAGATTAAATCAGCAATCTTTAAAATAATAACATTAACGATAGGATAGAAAAGGCCTAATGTCATAGCGGTAGCTGGTAAGGTAAAGAAAACAAGAGCTGGTTTAACGATTTGGTTTAAAAGATAGATTATAACGGTAGTTAAAAAGATATAGACACCAAAATGGCTATAATCAATATAAAAGCTATCAAATAATAACGAAACAAGATATAAACTTAGTGAATAACCTAGCATGTATATTAACCATTCGATGATTTTTTTTATTGTTTTGTTTTCATTAACAACTACTACTTTCATTTTATCCCCTCCACATATTTTTTAAGAAATTGACCAGTATACGAATTAGCAACTTTGACAATCTCCTCAGGAGGTCCAACAGCGATGATGGTTCCCCCTTTATCGCCACCTTCTGGACCAATGTCAATGATGTAATCGGCTGTTTTTATGACATCTAAATTATGTTCAATTATTAGTACTGTATCATTATTATCTACTATTTTATTAAGAATTGCAAGTAGTCTTTTAACGTCGGCAAAGTGTAGGCCAATGGTTGGTTCATCTAAAATAAACATCGTTTTACCAGTTGGTTTTTTTTGTAATTCTTTGGCTAATTTAACTCGGGCCGCCTCACCGCCAGATAAAGTCGGTGCACTCTGTCCTAATTTAATATATCCCAATCCAACATCATCTAGAACTTGTAATTTTCTCGTTATCCTTGGATGATTTTCAAAAAAGGTTAGAGCATCAGATACTCGCATATCTAAAACATCAGCAATATTTTTGTTTTTAAACTTCACTTTTAAGGTCTCCTGATTGTAGCGTAAACCGCCACAAACCTCACAAGGTACATAAACATCAGGAAGGAAATGCATTTCTATTTTTTTAACGCCATCCCCGCGGCATGCTTCACAACGACCACCTTTGACGTTGAAGGAAAAACGATTCTTTCCATAACCTAACATTTTAGCTTCTTTAGTTTCAGTAAATAGTTCTCTAATATCATCAAAAACAGCCGTATAAGTAGCCGGATTACTGCGGGGAGTTCGTCCAATTGGGTTTTGAGAAATATCAACCACTTTATCAATATTTTCCATGCCTAATATTTTTTCATGTTTTCCGGGTTTTAGTTTACTATTATAGATATTAACCATTAAAGCTTTATATAAAATCTCATTAATTAAACTACTCTTACCGGTTCCGGACACGCCTGTAACACACGTTAAGGTGCCTAAAGGAATCTCAACAGTCACATTTTTTAGATTATTAGCTGCAGCCTTGACAATTTTTAGAACTTCACCAATACCTTTTCTTCTTATTTTTGGTACTTCAATACATTCTTTACCACTTAAATATTGACCAGTGATACTTTGATCATTAGCCTTTACCTCTTCAGGAGTTCCTTCGGCAACAACATATCCTCCTTGTTCACCAGCTCCTGGACCAATATCAACTAAGTAATCAGCCGCCAACATAGTTTCTTCATCATGCTCAACAACAATGAGCGTGTTACCTAAATCACGCATTTCTTTTAAACTATAAATAAGTTTTTCATTATCACGTTGATGAAGACCAATACTTGGTTCATCTAAAACATAAAGAACTCCGGTTAATTTTGATCCAATCTGAGTAGCTAAACGAATACGTTGTAATTCTCCCCCAGATAATGTGCCGGAAGTACGATTCAAAGTTAAATACTCTAAGCCGACATTTATTAAGAAGTTTAATCGTTCTCTTATTTCTTTTATTAAAAGAGTCGATATCTCCTGTTGTTCTTTATTAAGTTTTAAATGGCTAAGGAAATCATCTAATTTACCAATACTTAAACAAGTTAGATCATAGATATTTTTCTCATTAATATATATAGACATAACACTTGCTTTTAATCTTGAACCATGACAAACTTCACAGACATATTCAACCATATAATGTTCCAACCATTCTCTAATCCATTCACTAGAAGTCTCAAGGTAACGTCGTTCCAAATTATTAATAATTCCTTCATAATAATTCTTATTATTCAAGATATTACCACTTTTTGATTGAAAATTAAAGTGGATTAGATCACTTGATCCATACAGAATAGTATTTTGTTCTTCGTTAGTTAAATCTTTAAAAGGTTTGTCCATATCAATATGATAGTAATTACAAGTAATGGTCAGCTTCTGAAAATCAATACTATCAGGATCTTCACTTAAAGTAACAATACAACCTTCATTCAAACTTAATTCCCGGTTAGGGATAATTAAATCAGGATCAATTTGTAATTTTACGCCTAACCCTTTACATTCAGGACAAGCACCATATGGGGAGTTAAAACTAAATGTTCTTGGCTCTAACTCCGAAATAGAATAATCACAGTAAGGACAGGCAAAATTTTCTGAGAATAAAACCTCTTTATCACCAACAATCTCAATAATAACTTTACCCTTAGATAACTTAGTAGCTGTTTCTAAGGATTCATATAAACGACTTCTAGTATTGTTATTAATTATTAAACGGTCAACAATAACCTCAATAGTGCCTTTTTTATTTTTTTCTAAATTAATATCTTCGCTTAAATCATA
>CAZHWO010000042.1:0-4473 GCA_964536075.1 uncultured Muribaculaceae bacterium
TGGTAGTGGTAACTTTACTATCGATTTTTGGGTATATTTTTTAAACAATACTAAATGATATCAAGGATTAATAGATAATAGAAATATAAATTCAGATTATAATTCTTGGTTATTACTTATGGAACAGGCAAATTATATGCAATTTTTGGCATCTGCAGGATCTGGATGGCCTGTAACAATGCAAGTTTCTTCGACTGTTACATTAAATACATGGTATCATATTGCTATTGTACGAAATGGAAACAATTGGTATACCTTTAAAGATGGTGTTATTGTAACATCAACAACTAATGCTACTCCCATTAGTATACCAACATCTGGAATAAGAATTGGAACTGGAAAACAAGGAACACCTGGACTTACATCTTCATGTTATTTTAACGGTTACATGGATGAAATACGAATATCAAATACGGCTAGATGGACAGAAAATTTTACGCCTCCAATAAAAGCCTATAATTAGAAGTTAAATTAATAAAATAATATTAAAATTATTTAAGCACATATGTGCTTTTTCTGTTAAAATATAAGTCTAGGAAGTGATCATAATGAAAGTTGGTATTTATACATTAGGTTGCAAAGTAAACACCTATGAAAGCGAATATGTTATTAGTGAATTTAAGAATCATGGTTATGAAATTGGTGACTTTAATTCACTTTGTGATATATATGTCATTAATACTTGTACCGTCACTAACACCAGTGATCTTAAATCAAGAAAAATAATTCATAATGTTATTAAGAGAAAAGAAAACAGTATTTTAATCGTAATGGGTTGCTTTATTCAAGCTAATCCTGCTTTTCATGATCCGAATATTGATATTATGCTTGGTAATAAAGATAAAAGTAAGATTATTGCCTTGGTTGAGGAATACTTAAAAAAGAGGAAGCCTATTATTAAGATATATAATCAATTAGGTGATACCTTTGAAAATATGGCCATAAAGGCTAGTGTTAATCGAACCAGAGCCTTTGTTAAGATTCAAGATGGTTGCGAGAACTTTTGTAGTTATTGCATTATTCCACATGTTAGAGGTAAATGTGTTAGTAAAGATCCTAAATTAGTTATTAAAGAAATAACTAATTTAACGAAAATTCACAAAGAAATTGTGTTAACCGGTATCCATACGGGTAACTATGGAGTTGATATAAATACTTCTTTAGCTAACCTCTTAAAAGAAATAATTAATCTTCCTAATCTAAAAAGATTACGGATATCATCTATAGAAGTAACGGAAATAAATGATGAAATGTTACAATTATTAAAAACAAGTAACATTATTGTTGATCATTTACATATTCCTTTACAGTCTGGCAGTAATAAAATATTAAAGTTAATGCATCGTAAATATGATTTAAAATATTATTTTCAAAAAATAAAAACCATTCGTCAGATTAGACCTGATATAGCTATTACAACAGATATTATTGTTGGTTTCCTGGTGAAGATAAAAGATGTTTTAAGGAGACTTTAAAAAATTGCCAAAAATTAAAGTTTGCTAAAATTCATGTTTTTCCTTATTCCAAAAGAAATAATACAGCTGCCATCAATTTGCCTAATCATATCGATGAAAATATTAAAAAAGAAAGAGCTCGAACTTTAATAGCGTTATCTAAAAAATTGGAATTAACTTATATGCATAAGTATCTTAATCAAAAAGTAATTGTCTTAACAGAGAATTATAAAGATGGCTATACTTATGGTCATACCAGTAATTATTTATTTATCAAAATCTTAGGAAAGATAAAAGCTAATGAAGAAGTAACCGTTTTAATAACGTCGATTGATTATCCATATCTTATTGGTCAAAAGATATAACATAAAATGTCGATATTCGACATTTTTTTAATGGTTATTAATGAAACTCTGATATAATATTAATATGGTGATTTTATGAGTACAATAATAGGACATTATAAAAAGAGTATTTATGAATCTGATAAAGGCTATATTATTGGTCTTTTTAAGGTTTCAGAAATAGATAATGATGAGTTATCAAAATACTTAAATAAAACGATTACTTTTACTGGCTATTTTCATGATTTAAATGCCAGTGATACTTATAAATTAATGGGTAATTTGATTGAACATGAAAAATATGGGGAACAATTTAATGTTACCTCCTATGAACGAATTATTCCTGAAGATACTGATTCAACGATTCTTTTTTTAGCTAGTGATTTATTTAAAGGAATAGGTAAACGAAAAGCCACTAAAATCGTTAATACCTTAGGCGAAAAGACGCTTAATATTATTTTAGAAAATAAAGATAATTTATATTTAGTTCCCACCATTACTAAAAAGGATGTTGATTTAATCTATAGTCAACTAGTCAATTATCAAAGTAGTTATAAAACGATTCTTTATCTTAATGAAATAGGGTTTAATACTAAAGATTCTTTAATTATTTATAATCATTACTTAGAAGAAACCTTAACTATTATTAATGACAATATTTATGATTTAATTGATGAAGTAAATGAATTAAATTTTAATAAAATTGATGAAATAAGTAGGAAGATTAGTATAGCTAGAAATGATCCTAGAAGAATCAAGGCCGGGATTGTTTATGTTATTAATGAAGTATGTAATTTAATTGGTCATACCTTTTTATATAAAGAAGAAATTTATCAATATATCCAAAAAGCTTTAAAAATAAATATTGCTAGTGATCTTTTTGAAACTAGTTTGGAAAAATTAATCAATGACCAAAAAATTATTAATAGTGGTGCTAAATATTATACAAAAGATATGTATGCCGCCGAGAAAAATATTGCTCTTCGGATTAAAAATATCAGTTATAATGAACCGCAAACAAGCACTTTTGATGATGATTTACAGGCTTTAGAAGAATTTTATCAAATTAGTTATAATGAAGAGCAAAAGCAAGCGATTACTAAAGCTATCAACAATCCTATGTTAATTATTACTGGGGGACCAGGAACCGGTAAAACAACCATTATTAAAGCTATTGTGGATTTATATAAGCGTCTTAACCATTTGAGTTTTAGTGATTTAATTCGTAATGTTTATTTATTAGCGCCTACTGGACGAGCAAGTAAACGCATAGCCGAAACGACTAATTTACCGGCTTCAACGATCCATCGCTTTTTAAAATGGGATAAAGAAACTAATAAATTTAATGTCAATGAATTAAATAAAATTAATTGTCAAATGGTTATTGTTGATGAAGCTAGTATGATTGATACTTATTTATTTGATAGTTTATTAAAAGGTTTACCTATGAATACCAAAATTATTTTAGTTGGTGACTATGATCAATTGCCATCGGTAGGACCTGGTCAAGTGTTAAAAGATTTAATTGAATCAAGCTATATTGAAACCATTAAACTAAATACGTTATATCGTCAAGGCGAAGGATCTGATATCATTACATTGGCTCATAATATTAATGAAGGTATTATGGATAATGATGTGCTAGTTAATGCTCAGGATATTACCTTTATTGAATGTGCTCCTTCTCAAGTAAAAGAAGCGATCCTTAATCTTTGTAAGCATATGCCGGATTTAAATAATTTTCAAGTTATGGCGCCTATTTATAAAGGAATAAATGGGATTGATGAATTAAACAAAAGTTTGCAAACTTTATATAATAAAAGGGATGCAACTAAAAAGGAAATAACCATTGGTGATGTAATATACCGTGAAGGTGATAAAGTTTTACAATTAACCAATATGCCGGATGAAAATGTTTTTAATGGTGATGTTGGTTTTATTTCCTCAATTAATATTAGTCCAAGAAAAGAAATGTTAATTAACTATGATGATAATATTGTTAGATATACGCCTTCCAATTTTCATAAATTTAAACATGGTTACGCTATTAGTATCCATAAATCCCAAGGAAATGAATTTGATTATGCGATTATCCCATTTGTGAAAAATTATTATAATATGTTATATCGAAAACTTATTTATACTGCTGTTACTAGATGTAAGAAAAAACTTTATTTAGTCGGGGAAAAAGAAGCCATTATGATGAGCATTAAAAATAATAACAGTGATATTAGAAGAACCTCTCTAAAAGAAATGTTAGATGCATATTTTTCTTAAAAAATAACATAATATATTTGAGGTGGAATAATGTCAAAGAATAAAAATATCATGTTAATCAGTGCTGCTTCCTTAATGGCTTTTAGTTATGGAGCTTGGTATGTTTATAAGTATATGTCCAGCAAAGCTTCAAGAGTAGCTAATGAAGTCTTTAAAGATACTGATACTATTATTAATGAAATGGATTAAAAGGATTAAACCTCCTTTTTTTATTGAGAAATTTTCATAGTTGTTGTAAAGTATAGATAGGTGATATTATGGATCAAGAGTTAATCCAATTATTAGATGAATTTATTAATCTCTTAGATAATAGTGCTTTAATAAAGGAAATCAAATTATTAAAAAACCGCATTAAAAATAATCCTGATATTAGCAAATTATTAAAGGATAAAGAAGAA
>CAZHWO010000043.1:0-4323 GCA_964536075.1 uncultured Muribaculaceae bacterium
ATACTTCACTTTACTTTCCACAACATTGTTTATATTTCTTGCCAGAACCACAAGGACATGGTTCATTTCTACCAATTTTACTTGTTTGCTTAGGAGCTTGTTTAGCGGCATCTTTACCATCATTAGCAAGCTTATTTTTAACCGTTTCTTTTCTTTCTAGATTTTGTCTAATCTCAGCTCTCACTAAAAATAAAGTAATTTCTTTATCAATACGTTGGAGCATTTGATCAAATAAATCATAACCTTCAACAGTATAGGCTCTTAATGGATCCTCTTGCGCATAACTTCTTAAATGAATTCCTTCTCTTAAATGGGCCATGGTATTAATATTTTCCATCCAATATTTATCAATAACATTTAAGCTAATTACTTTTTCAAATTCATTTTTAATTTCAGTTGGTATATCCGCAAGTTTTTGTTCATACTCTTTGACCACTTTTTCATAGATATAATCAATTATTTCGTCCGATTTAAGGCTTCTAACCTCTTTATTACTGATGTCATATTTCAAAAGGTTTTCGTTAACGTAACTAATAATATCCTTTAAGCTTTCATCATTTATTTTATTAGTTTCATCTAAATGAGAATTAACTGTGTCGCTTATATGATTTCTAATTGTTTCTAAAACGGTTCCGTGGATTGATTCACTATCTAGTATCTCATTACGTTTATGATACATAATTTCTCTTTGGTTATTAATAACATTATCATATTGTAATAATTGTTTACGGGTATCAAAATTGTTTCCTTCAACACGCATTTGAGCGGTGCCTATAGCATTAGTGAAAGTTTTACTTCTAATGGCTTGTTCACCGGTAAAACCAAGACTTTGCATCATCATTTTGATCCGATCAGAACCAAAACGCACCATTAATTCATCTTCTAAAGAAACATAGAATTGAGAAAAGCCGGGGTCACCTTGACGTCCTGCACGACCACGTAACTGATTATCAATACGTCTTGATTCATGGCGTTCCGTACCAATAACGCATAACCCACCTAATTCTTTAACTTCAGCATTAATCTTAATATCCGTACCACGACCAGCCATATTAGTAGCGATAGTTACCGATTTGTTTTGACCAGCTTTAGCAATAATTTCAGCTTCACGGGCATGATTCTTAGCATTTAATACTTCATGAGGAATTTTCTTCTTATCTAACATACCGCTGACTAATTCACTAGTTTCAACAGCAATAGTACCAACAAGGACCGGTTGACCTTTTTTATATCGTTCTTCAATTTCTCTTATAATAGCACTAAATTTTCCTTCTTTGGTTGCGTAAACTAAATCAGCGGCATCCATTCGAATGACATCTTTATTAGTTGGAATAGTAATAACATACATATTATAAATATTTCGGAATTCTTCTTCCTCGGTTTTAGCAGTACCCGTCATACCAGATAATTTATCGTACATTCTAAATAAGTTTTGAAAAGTAATGGTGGCCAGGGTCTTCGTTTCTTGTTGAATTTTTACTCCTTCTTTTGCTTCAATAGCTTGATGTAATCCTTCACTGAAAGCTCGGCCTTTCATTAAACGACCAGTAAATTGGTCAACAATAATTACTTCTCCCTCTTGAACAACATAGTCAAAATCTCTTTTCATGGAGTAATTAGCTTTTAAAGCCTGATTTATAAAATGAACCAAATTAGTATTATCAATATTATATAAATTATCAACATGAAAATATTTTTCGGCTTTTTTGCTACCTTCATCAGTTAAACTCACAGATTTAGTCTTTTCATCGTATATGTAATCTTCTTGTTTTAAAGCTTTAGCAAAATGATCAGCATCCATATAAAGGTTAGCACTGCGCATTTCACCACCAGATATAATAAGCGGGGTCCTAGCTTCATCAATCAAGACAGAGTCAACTTCATCAATAATGGCAAAATTTAAATGCTTTTGAACACGATCTTCTTTTCTGATTACCATATTATCTCTTAGATAATCAAAACCTATTTCATTATTAGTTGAATAAAGAATATCACAAGCATATTGTTCTTGCTTTTCTTTAGGAGTCATCGTACGCAAATTAACACCTACCGTTAAACCAAGGAATTTATGAATGTTACCCATCCATTCAGCATCACGAGTAGCTAAGTATTCGTTAACAGTGACAATATGGACACCCTTACCCGATAAAGCATTTAAATAAGCTGGCAATACCGAAGTTAATGTTTTTCCTTCTCCAGTTTTCATCTCAGCAATATTGCCATAATGAATAGCTAAAGCTCCTAGTAATTGGACATAATAAGGTTTTTCTTTTAATATTCGATAACACGCTTCTCGAGCAACAGCAAAAGCAGGGGCAATGATATCCTCTATAGTTTCCCCACTATTAAGTCTCTTTTTAAACTCCGTTGTTTTAGCCTTTAATTCATCATCAGATAGTTTTTGCATTTCTTCATCTAGTTCATCAATAGCATCCGCTAATTTAGTAAATTTTAATAACTCTTTATATTCATGGTCTAATAGTCTTCTCAATAATTTCATGTTAACATCTCCTCAATAATATATATTATACCAAAAAAAGAAAGAATAAAAGATTTTTCTTTTATTCTGATTCAATTATACCGTAGTTTCCGTCTTTTCTTTTATAAATAACGGTTGGTTTATTGGTATCAGCATCCTTATATAGATAAAATTGATGTCCAAGTAGTTCCATCTGTAGAATAGCTTCTTCTTCATCCATGGGTTTTACTTCAACTTTTTTTCGTTTAACAACTTTCTCTTCTTCCTCGTCTGGATAATCTTCAATAAAAGAAATATCTTTAGTTTCTTGATAGTATTTATGTTCAAGCCTTGTTTTATTTTTTCTTATTTGCCTTTCTAATTTATCAATAATAACATCAATGGCGGAGTAAAAATTCTCCTGTGTTTCTTCGGCTCTTAAAATATATTTTTTCAAAGGAATGGTCACTTCTATTTTTTGTAAATATCCTCTTATTTTAACTAAAATGTTAGCTGTTGCTTCCTGATTTTCAATATATTTATCAAGTTTAGCCATTTTTTCTAGAGCATAATCCTTCATAGCTTGGGTAACCTCGGTATTATCACCACGCAATAGTATTTTCACTTTAAATTCCTCCTTAATTATATTCTAACATAATTGCCAAAAAAAAACTACCTATTGGTAGTATTAACTTCTTCGACTATTTTCGCATCGATCGCTTGATAGCCTTTACTAGTTTCGACTAATGTAAATTGTACTAGTTGGCCTTCTGTTAAAGTCTTATATCCTTCTTTATTAATAGCGGAGTAATGAATAAAGATATCTTCGTTCTCTTTATATTCAATAAAGCCGTATCCTTTTTCGTTATTAAACCATTTTACTCGACCTAACATACTTTTACACCTCTCCTTCTTTTTTATTTCTTACCGCCAATTCCCTTCAAGTTTGCAGTGCTGCAATACTCAAGAATATAATAACAAAGGAGGTTCAAAAAGCCATTTTTAAATTATACAAGGTTATTTTCTAGTGGTTTTCTGTTAGATTGTTAATTAAAAGTTAACTTTCTGACGATGTTTTTACTTTTTTAGTAATTTAATCTGGTTTTCTTATAGTTAATCTCTTTTTCTTCTATAATTAAAATCGGTGGTAGTAAGTGATAAAGAACTTTTTTATTAACAGGGGTTTGAGGTTAATAGAAGGTAATACTAATAATAATTATAGCGATACTAAAATAGAGGAAATAAGATATGGTCTGGAAGCTATTTATTTAACAACAACAAAAATTATTTTTATTATCGTTTTAGCGCTTTTTTTAGGAATAATTAAAGAGGTTTTATTAGTTATTCTATTTTTTAATATTTTAAGATCAACTGGATTTGGCCTTCATGCTCCCAAGAGCTGGATTTGTTGGGTATTATCAACAATTTTCTTTATAGGGGGAACTTATCTATGTAAAATACTAGTATTGGATAAAGAAATTTTGTTAGCAACAGCTATTTTAGGACTAGTTTTACTTACCTTATATGCACCAGCTGATACTAAAAAAAGACCTTTAATAAAAAAGAAAAAAAGGCTAGTTTTTAAAATTTTAACAGTTATTTTTACATTAACTTACATTATTATTATTTTTATATTTAACAATAATCTAATCAATAATATTTTAACCTTTAGTATTGTCTTAGAAACATTATTAATTTTGCCAATTTCCTATAAAATTTTGAAGTTACCGTATCGTAACTTTAAAAATTATTAATTAGCTAAATATTTAATAATATTTAGGAAGGAGGTAAAAAGTGAAAAAATTTTTAGCAATGGCTTTAGCTGGGTTAGCTACTCTGGCAGCAGGGGCAGCTTCTATGGCTTG
>CAZHWO010000044.1:0-4246 GCA_964536075.1 uncultured Muribaculaceae bacterium
GGATTAGTTACATATTCTTTGGTGGTCATATTAGTACCATATCGACCAAGTAAACCACTAAAAGTTTTGGTTTCTGGTCCAATTATTTCAATATCTTCATTCATTTTTTCACCTCTAGGATATAATTTATTATAACATATATTCCATAAAAAAAACAGAAGTTTATTTAACTTCTGTTATCTCAATTCTATAGCTTCCATTAGGACTTTCAACAGTGACAATGTCCCCTACACGTTTATTAAATAATGCTTTAGCAATTGGACTTTCATTAGAAATTTTACTAACAAATGGATCAGCTTCCTGACTACCAACTATTTTATATTCATCAGTTTCTGCTTCATCATCAACATATTTGATGCTGACTGTACTACCTAAACCGACTTTATCAGTTGATTCTTTCTCAATAAGGCTGACATTTTCTAACATTATTTCTAATTTTTTAATTCTATCTTCAAGCTTAGCCTGTTCATCCCGTGCTGCATCATAATCAGCATTTTCGGATAAATCACCTAAGGCTCTAGCTTCCTTTATGGCAATAATATTTTCAGGGCGTTTAACATTAACTAAGTAATCTAGTTCTTCCTTTAACTCTTTTAAACCCTCTTCAGTTACATAAACCTTTTTATTATTCATATCGTTCACCTCGTTCATTACAACAGATAAAATAATACTATAAATTGATAAAAAAGTCAACCTTTTTCATAACTTATTTTATTACTTATTGTATACCATTTTATTTCATTATATGAATACTTTTTTCTTTTGATACTGAAATATAAAAAAGCCTATTGTTATAGGCTTTGGGATTATTATTTTACTATTTCAGAACTATAGAAGTAATAGTTACCGGTTGAATCTAATTTAAAGGTAATTTCATATAAATTAAATTTATCAGGATTAGCTTTAATAAATTCTTCATAGGAAGGTGCATCTTTAGAAATAAGATTATTAAGGTAATAATCTGAATAAAGATAATATTCATAATCACCTTTTTCATTATATTGTGGATGACTAAATCCTACTCTTTTATATATTTTTATTTCGTCATTTGTTTTTGTAACTTTTTCAGTAATTTCAAAAACGCTCAATTCGGAGCCACCACCACCACCTACATATAGATATTTATCACCATCTTTATACAATGAGTGTAATTGATGTCTATCGATATTATCTTTAGTATCTGGCACATATTCTTGGTCTGGTCCAAAAAGAAGTTTATACGTTGCATAAATATTGGAAACAGTCGCATCATCTACTACACACCAACCATTATAAAAACTTTTGCAATTATAAGCACCACCTATATAGTTTAAAACTGAAGCTGTCTTAAGTTGATTATCCATTTCACTATTATATATATTTTTTCCCATATATATTTCACTAGCATAGTGAATTTCAGGACCCATACTATCAATTTTCTTTTGTAACTCAGCTAAAAGTTCATCACTTATAACTCCATCTGTTTCTTCATTATCAGTTGTTTTTTTATCAACTACCTCATTACTAGTAAAATACTTATCATAGACAAAATAACCAACAGCACCAAGTAGCGTTACATTGATAATTATTAAGGTAACTATCAAACCCTTTACTTTTTTACTCATTTTTTCTCCTTTACTTATTTACTTGTTTATTTTATTTCTTAACTTTACTTCTTTTCACCTCACCTTATACTACTAAGACTATTATAAAGGAAATTCGCTGTACATGCAATACCTTTTGTAATGCATACTTTACAACTTTTTTGTAATACCATATTGTTGGAGGTAAATATATGGCTTTTAGAATTAATACCAATAAAAACGAAACAGAAAATAAAACAATTAGATTTCCTATACAACTAATCAATAAAATTGAGCAAAAGATTAATAATAAAGATATATCATTTTCTAAATTTGTAATCCAAGCTTGTGAATATGCTCTAAATAATATGGAATCAGATAAGGAAGAAATAAATAAACAATAGAATCTAAAAAGATCATAAAAAATTATGATCTTTTTTAATTATTTTACTAATTCAGAACTATAGAAGTAATAGTTACCGGTTGAATCTAATTTGAAGGTAATAACATATGAATCAAATTGATCTATATTTTTATTCATTTGCTCTGTATAATATTCAGTTTCATCGAAATTTACATCATATTTATCTAATTGAGCTATGATGTTTTTACCTTTTAGATCTGTTGAAAGGGCGGAATTAAGAATACTATTTTCCATACTAACAACAGTTTGTAAATAACCAACTTTTTTATAGATCTTTATTTCTTCTCCATCTTTGATAGCTTTTTGAGTTAGATCTAAAACTGTATACTCACTACCACAACCCATTAATGCTAGATAATATTTGCCATCAACTTTTATAATAGATGAATAAGTAGAAGATTTATCACCAGGAACAAACTCCTGATCTTGACCAAACAAATTTTTATATGTTTGTTCTACTTCTTTGATAGATTCATTGCTTAATTCAAACCCACTAAAATCGTTAATAGTAAATAATTCAGTATCTTCTAAACTTTTAAGGTCTAAATAATTAATAACTGAGTCAATTTTATCATATTTATTCATTTGAGAATTATAAATATTTTTTTGATAAAAATATTTACCACCACGATTACAAAAACTTCCAATGTTAGCTATTTTCTTTTCTATATCAACTACTCTTGTATCACTTAAAGCTAATTCTTCATTATCTGTTTCTTTATTTACAACCTCATTATCAGTAAGATATTTATCATAGACAAAGTAACCTATGACACCTAGTAATACAACAATGATAATTATAAGGGTAACTATCAAACCTTTTGATTTTTTCTTTTCTTCCATTTTTCTTTTTTCTTTCTCCTTTACTTTACTACTATTTTACTACAATTTAAGATTATAACTAAAAGCAATTTATGTCAAGTAAAAAAAGAAGCTAGTGTCAAGCTTCCTGTCTAGTAAAATACTTATTATAACATTTCATTAGATAATCATCAGTCATACCAGCAATAAAATCAATAACAATACGTTTTTTATCGGTATTATTAAGATATTTATCATTTTTATATTGTAAGAAAACATGGTATATTTCACTATCACAATAATTATTTTCTAGATCATTTAGATATTTGTTATACAATTTATTAAAGATCGGTCGATAATAATTGATATTTTCTTCACTACTGGATTTTAGATATATGTTGTGATAATTAAAATCTTTTAGTTCATTTAAGGCTTGATAGACCTTATTACTTAATTTAATATATGGTTGATCATAGCTATTTTCAATAATGTCGATAATCAAATTATTGACTATTTCTTTATTTGAATTACCTAGGACATTGCTAATATCTTTGGGGATATCAGCTTTTTTTATATAATTATTTCTGGCCGCATCATCAATATCGCGACCAATATAGGCAATAACATCAGATATTCTAACAACACATCCTTCTAAAGTCATAGGTTTTATTTTTAAGGCTTTCTTTTTATCATGATAACATGCTTGATATTCTTCTAAAAACTGCTCCTTAGTCTTATGAAAATCAGGAGTATAGATATTACTTAGCATTTCACCATTATGGCATAAAATACCATCTAGAACCTGGATTGTTAGATTGTTCCCCTCACCTTTTTTCTCAATATCCATATACATTCTAACGCTTTGAACATTATGCATAAAATATTCCTTTAATTCTTTTTGGGATATTTCATTTAAGAGAAGTTCACCCATATGACCTAAGGGAGTGTGACCAATATCATGGCCTAAGGCAATAGCTTCAATCAAATCTTCATTTAAGTTTAAAGCTCGACCAATGGTTCTAGCAATCTTACTAACTAATTGGACATGAACTATCCGATTACTCATATGATCATCTTCACTAAACGAATATACTTGGGTTTTATTACCATATCTCGTAAAAGATAATAAATGGATAATCCGATCAATATCTCTAAAATAAGGGCTTCTTATATCACTGGGTTCATCAGTCATTCTATGTGCATTAATACTTCTAGCCGCATATTGTGAAAGATAACTCTCATTTTTTATAAAGTTATTTTTAATTTGATCTAATAATATTTGATTCATAAATTTCTCCTATATTTTAATACGCATCATGGAATAAATAGGTGTTTCTTCAGCTATTTTAATTTTTATTATTTCTTCGGGATGATTAGCTATTTCAATTTCTTCATCTTTTTCATTATACATCTTTTCAATGCGATAACTAATTAAGCGATTATCGGGAGTGAAAAATTC
>CAZHWO010000045.1:0-1220 GCA_964536075.1 uncultured Muribaculaceae bacterium
AAAAAAATGATAATATATATATGAGGTGGTTCATATGGATGAAAACACAACCGGTTTATATACTTTAGAAGAGTTTGATGATCTTTTAGTTCGTCAGACTTTAGATGATGTTTACCGAGCTTTGGAAGAAAGAGGTTATAATCCTATTAATCAAATGGTTGGTTATTTAATGAGTGGTGATCCTGGTTATATTTCTAGTTATAAAGAAGCAAGGACCAAAATAATGCGCTTAGATCGTAATACGATAGCTGAAGTATTACTAAAGAGTTACATTAATACCAAATGAAATATCTTGGTTTAGATTTAGGGACTAAAACCTTAGGCATCGCCTTATCGGATAAGTTAGGTATTATTGCTACTCCATACAAAATACTAAGACATAATGAAAATTATAAATCGTTAATTAATCCGTTAAAGGATATCATTGCCGAAAACAATATTGATATTATTGTTTTAGGTTTTCCTAAGAATATGAATAATACCATCGGACCTCGTGCAGAACATACCTTAAAATTTAAAGATTTACTTATCGAAAAGTTACAAAAAGAGGTTTTTCTTCAGGATGAACGCTTATCAACTAAACAAGCTAATGACACCTTAATCCTGAATGATACTTCCCGAAAAAAGCGTAAAAATGTTGTCGATAAAATGGCTGCCACCATTATTTTACAAACATTTTTAGATACAAGAAAGGACTGAATTTATGAAAAAAAATACTCTCGTTTTATTGGATAATGAAGGTAATCAATTAGTATGTGATATTCTCTTTACTTTTGAAAGTGAAGAAACCAAAAAGAAATATATTGTTTATACGGATAACTCTAATGATGAATCAGGTAATGTCCAAGTATATGCGGCTACTTATGAAGAAGAAGCCAGTAGTAACGAAGGAGATCCACAAGTTAATATTGATGGCAGCATGAAAAAAATGAAATTGTCCGAAATAACCAGTGAAAAAGAGTGGAAAATTATTGAAACAATTCTTGGTACTCTACAAGATGAAATCAAAAAGAAAAACGAAGGTAACGAGCAATAGCTCGTTTATTCTTGGAAGGATGTTAATTAATGCAGTTAAAAAAGAAAATACTATTTTTCAGCGGTTTAATAGGAGCCATATTTATTATCCTGGGAACCGTTATTATTACTCTTTTCGGACCAATGACTTCTGATTCTCATAAGGTCGAAGTAGTCATTCCTAGTGGGACTACTTTAAAAGAAAT
>CAZHWO010000045.1:1320-3696 GCA_964536075.1 uncultured Muribaculaceae bacterium
AAAGGAGACTGGATAGAGTGGTAGACAATATAACAAATGAAATAAGTGAACTTAAGACTTTTGCTTTAGAAAATAATGTTCCGATTATGCTTGATGAAGGGATGGATTTTCTTACTAATTTTATTGTTCGTAATAATATTGAAAAGGTTTTAGAACTAGGAACCGGCATTGGTTATTCGGCTATTATGATGGCCTTAGCTAGTCCTAATTTAAAAATTGTTACGATTGAAAAAGATGAAGCCCGTTATTTAGAAGCTATCAAAAGTTTAAAAAAATTTAATTTAGAAAATCGCATTACATTAATATTTAAAGATGCCCTAGAGGCTAAATTTGATGAAAAATTTGATCTTATTTTCATTGATGCGGCCAAAAGTAAGAACAAAGAATTCTTTAATCATTTTGAAAAGAACTTAAATGAAGGTGGCTATATAGTTACCGATAATATTTCTTTTCATGGCTATGTTGATAAAGATATAGAAGAGATTGAGAGTAAAGATTTAAGAAATCTCGTTGGTAAAATTAAAGATTATCTTGCTTTTTTAGAAGAAAATGATCAATATACAACACGCTTTTATAAAGTTGGCGATGGTCTATCTATAAGTCAAAAAAAATAGGTGATAAAAATGGAATTAATAATAAGTCCCAGCTCAAAGAAACAAATAAAAAAATACATAAAAGAGGGGTTATCAACCTTTCTTTTTGGCTTAAAAGACTATGCTGTTCATAATAGTCTTTACTTAAGCGTTGATGAGCTAAAAAAACTACGTCAAAAATATCCAGAAATAACGCTTTTTATTAGTATTAATAAAATGCTTTTTAATGATGATATCGATAAATTAGCAGAAATATTAATAGCATTAGATAAACTAAATATAAAAGGTCTTTTCTTTTACGATTTAGCACTTATTACCTTAAAAAAACGCTTACATTTATCCCTGGCTTTAGTATGGAATCAAACCCATATGGTTACTAATTATAAAACTGGTAACTATTATTATGAACAAGGGGTAAAATATGCCGTCGTTTCTAATGAAATAACGGTAGAAGAAATATTACAGATCAACCAAAACACTAATATCAAACTAATAATGTCTGGCTTGGGGTTTCCTGTTGTTTCCCATACCAAAAGAAAGTTATTAACTAATTATTTTAATTATCATAATAAAAAGAATAGAAAAAAACTCTATCATATAAATTGTGGAGAAAATAAATATTTTATCTATGAAGAAAAAGATGGTTCCACCATTTTTAAAGATGTCTTATTAAATATAACTTCTATCTTTGATACTTTAATGGCTAACGGTATTCCTTATTTAATACTTAATGGATTTAATATCAAAACCAATCAATTTAACAAACTGGTTTTAGCTTTTCAAGCTAAATTATTAAACCGTCTAACAACGGAAGAATTAAATAAACAAATAAACAAGATTTATTCTAATGATAGTAATTTCTTTTTTAAGAAGACAATTTATAAGGTGAGACAAAATGAAGATTGAGTTATTATCTCCAGCCGGAGATTTGGAAAAATTAAAAATATCTCTTTTGTATGGAGCAGATGCTGTTTATATTGGCGGTAAGGAATATAGTCTAAGAGCTAATGCAAATAACTTTAGTCTCAAAGAAATTAACGAAGCTTGTACTTTTGCTCATAAGTTAAAGAAGAAGGTTTATCTAGCTTTAAATATTGTTTTTCACAATGAAGATATTGTTGGTGTTAATAAATATATTAAAGAGGCGGTTCATGCCGGTATTGATGCTTTTATTGTTAGTGACCCTTTTTTAATAAACTATATAACATCTAATTATCCCAAGGTTGAGGTTCATGTTAGTACCCAAAACTCAACAACTAATTATGAAACAGTTAACTTCTTTAAGGAAAATGGTGCTAAAAGGGTTGTCCTAGCCAGAGAATTATCAAGGCAGGAAATCCAAGAAATCATTGCTAAAACCAACATGGATATCGAAGTCTTTATTCATGGAGCTATGTGTACTTTCTATAGTGGTAGGTGTACTTTATCTAATTATCAAACTAATCGCGATTCTAATCGAGGAGGATGCTCACAAGTTTGTCGCTTTATGTTTGATATGGAAAAAAGTAAACAACCTTTTTCAATGGCTTTAAAAGATTTGAATCTAGCTACCAAAATTAAAGACCTGATCGATATAGGCGTCAAGTCATTAAAAATTGAAGGAAGAATGCGCTCTATCTATTATCTGGCTACTGTTAATATGTGCTATCGTCAGATTATCGATGCTTGTTTAACTAATACCCTAACCAAAGAATTAATAGATTCTATGGAATATACTCTGAGTAGAGTAGCTAATCGTGAAACCAGTACCCACTTTTTTGATCATGAAGAAACTGTTAATGAT
>CAZHWO010000046.1:0-3464 GCA_964536075.1 uncultured Muribaculaceae bacterium
TAAAAGCTAAGAATTCTTCGTCACTAAAACTAATATCAATGTAATTAAAATCGGGTGTAGTAGTATAGATGGAGAATATTTGCCATTGATGTTCCTCGGTTACTGTATCAAATTTAATAATATAATTGTCAGTATTACCTAACCAGCTATCGGTTAAAACGGTTTTTAAGGTTCCAAACATAATACCAGCGGCATTTAAATTATGACCGTAAATAATGGTATTCTTACTTAAATCGGGAAAGGTATTACGATAATCGGCGAAAAGCCAGCCAGCAGAAGTTTTTTGTTTATAAAACCCATTATTTAAATAATATTTATTATCAGAACTTTGAACAACTGGATAAGAAATATCGGTATTTTTTACTTCTAAATAACCAACAGTATCACTATTTTTAGTTAAATAATATTGAACTGATTCATTTCGACTTAAACTAGATCCTTTGCTTTTGGTTTCATTTATTTCTTCTTGAATTTCTTGTTCTTGAGCAAGAGTTAAATATATATTAGATACCTCACTATATTCTAAGCTATTCTTTAATTCTTCAGCTTGCGCTGTGGCTTCTTGTTGATCTTGGTAATAATTATAGACAATATTTAAAACAAAACCAGAAATCACTAAACAACTAATCGCCATCATATTTCTTAAAGCATGTTTTACTCGAAGAATTTTGCGGTATTTTTTGGGTGGATTTAACATATTTATTTTAGCCGAAGAGAACCGAACATTTTTAACCTTTTTCAAACTATAACTGGGATGATTAACATTATTAAATTCTTCTTGAACGACTTTACGAATATCCTCAGCCACTTCTTTATTTAATTTTATTTTGGATAGGGGTTTGATTTTGGCTTTTTTTAAAGCTTCCGGGTATATAACCATAGTATATTCATTAATAATAGCTTCATCATCAACAACTTGACCATTATCAATTATTTCAAGATCAGAATTTTTAGCATCTTGTTTGTCTTTATTATTCAATGGTTACACCTCCTTATTCTTCTCTATCATTATAATATATTTATCTTATAAAAGAAAGAAGAAACTTCAATTTCTTCTTTAACTTATCTTTTTAATATTATGGACGATAACCTGAATTTTATCGAATCTTTTTTCGACTAATCCACTAACAAGAATGACATCGCCTTTAGTTAAACTAGTATTATTTTGATAAACTTTAGGGAATAAGGTTAATTCAATACTAGCTTCTTCATCACTAGCGCTCATAAAGGCCATGGTCTCATTTTTCTTAGTCGTAATGATTTTAAGGGAATCAATTAACGCTAATAAAGAAACTTCTTTATTAAAATAATCTTTGATATTACTTAGATTAATTACATTTTTATACTGATCTTTATATAAGGTAACAGGATGATTTTTAAGATAGAAACCAAAGAGATCTTTTTCCTTTTGCATTAAAACATTAGGATTATATTCAGTAACAAGATCAATTTCCGGTTTTAAAACAAAGTCCTTATCTAAATCTTGGGTTAATTCACCATAATTAATAATATTATCTAAATTACTATAAAGAGTAGCTTTATTATAGTTAAGGCAGTCAAAACAAGAAGCATCGATTAAACATTCTAAAACTCTTCTAGTAATGCTTCTTGACCAAGTTCTAGTTACAAAGTCAAAAAGATCGGTAAAAGGGGTATCGCCACGACTAGTTATAATATCTTTAGCGGCGACAATACCAACATTTTTAATAACTGATAGCGGTAGCCTGATCCCTTTATCCGTAACGGTATAGTAATCCATACTCTGATTAATATCAGGATGTAGAACCTCGATGTTGGCAGCCTTAAGTTCATAGATATACTCTTTGGTTTTACTCTCACTACCAATAACACTGGTTAATAGATTACTATAAAAATACCTTGGATAATGAGTCTTTAAATAGCCCATCTTATACGCAATAAGGGAATAAGCGACCGAATGGGAACGATTAAAACCATAATTAGCAAACCTTAAAATTAAATCATATATTTCTTTAGCTTTGGCTTTGGTATAACCATTCTTAAGGGCCTTCTCAAGAAATTTATTTTCTTCATTTAAAAGAACTTCCTTCTTTTTCTTACTCATTGCGCGGCGTAAAATATCGGCCTCACCTAAAGAATAAGACGCTACTAACGACGCAATCTGCATAATTTGTTCCTGGTAAACAATGATACCATAGGTGTTAGCTAAAATAGGTTTTAGTCGTTCATCAATATAAGTTACCGCTTCTACACCGTGTCTTCTGTTAATGTAGCTATCAATATTAGTGGCCGGACCTGGGCGAAATAACGCATTAGCGGCAAATAAATCCTCAAAGCAAGTAGGTTTTAACTTGCGTAAAAAGTTGCGCATACCCGGCGTTTCAAATTGGAAAACCCCTAATGTATTTGCATCTGCAAATAATTGTAAAGTGGCTTGATCATTTAGAGGGATGGTATGAAAGTCAAGATCAAGACCCTCATGGTTTTTAATATCATTAATAATATGCATAATGGTCGTTAAATTTTTAAGACCTAAAAAATCCATTTTAAGTAAACCTAAAGCTTCTAAATACTCCATTGAATAAGCTGTAATATAACCATTATTGGTATAAGTTAAAGGAATTAGGTCATCTAAAGCTCTACTGCTCATAACAATTCCGGCAGCATGGATTGAAGTATGCCTAGGAAATCCTTCAATATGAATAGCGATGTTAAATAATAATTTTAGTCTTTCCTCACTATCAATAATATTTTTAAAGTTTATATTTGCTTGATAAGTTTCCTTTAAGGTTTCTTTAAAACCAACTAATTTTGATAATTCATCAACTTTATATAACGGAATATTTAAAACACGGCCCACATCGCGAAGAACTTGTTTACCTCCCAAGGTTCCATAAGTAACAATACCGGCAACTTTTTTAAGACCATATTTATTGGTAACATATTCAATAACTTGATCCCGATATATATCAGGAAAATCAGTATCAATATCAGGCATGGTTACTCTTTCGGGATTTAAGAAACGCTCAAAAAAGAGATTATACGGTAATGGATCAATGTCGGTAATACCCAAAGCATAACTAACTAAGGAACCAGCAGCACTTCCTCGACCCGGACCAACCAGAATATTATTTTTTTTAGCATATTTAATAAAATCATAAACAATTAAAAAATAATTGGAAAAACCCATACTTTCAATCGTATCTAATTCGTATTTTAATCTATTTTTATAAACTTCATTAACTTGATTTAATCGCTTATTAAGACCAGCGATACTTAATTTAGTCAGATAAAGATGTGGGTCAATGTGACAGTCAAAAGGAGGCAACTCTAGTTTACTAGGCGGAAAAATAATATGACACATATTAGCTATTTCTTCGGTATTAAATAAACTATCCTTATTTATATTAGCAGGATCAATAATTAAAGAATTATCGTCATCCGGATAATTAATTTCATCAGCAATGGTTTTTCCATCACGAATA
>CAZHWO010000047.1:0-3158 GCA_964536075.1 uncultured Muribaculaceae bacterium
GGTGGAGAGAGATGGATTCGAACCATCGAACCCGAAGGAACAGATTTACAGTCTGCCGCGTTTAGCCACTTCGCTATCTCTCCATATCTTATGGTGCCGAAACCAGGACTTGAACCCGGAACCTACTGATTACAAATCAGTTGCTCTACCAATTGAGCTATTTCGGCAAAAAAAATGGTGGGCGATTACGGACTCGAACCGCAGACCCCCTGCTTGTAAGGCAGGTGCTCTAACCAACTGAGCTAATCGCCCATATTAATAGGACGTAAATAAATATACCATTTAGACCCTATTTTGTCAATATAGAATTTACTTTTTTACATTTTTTAACTGTCATGGGAACTTATTGTTTTTAGCTTTTTTTCAATCCATTTATCTAAGATATCTTCAAAAGTAGCAAAACCTATCGGCGTTTCTTTAATCTTAACTCTTTTACTCTTATTAATACGAGAATCAATATCTTTAATAGTTAATTTAACTTTAAAAGTTTAATTATCCACATCAAGAACCTTAACTCTTTTAGTTTCTCCATTTTTTAAATAAAATTTTATATTTTTTACAAAACCATTAGAAATTTCTGATATATGGATTAAACCACTATAATAATCATCTAAACCAATGAAAATACCATAACTTTCAATTCCCGTTACACAGCCAGTAACAACTTTACCTTTTTCATATTTAGCCATAAATTGTCACCTCGTTAAAATTATAACACATTAATTAAGTGCTAACAAGATATTTACTAAAACATGAATTTCCTTTATAATCTATATAAGGAGAAAAAAATGGATAAAATAGAAAAAAAAATAATCGCTGTAATAGATAAACTTAGACCTTTTTTAATAAGTGATGGGGGTAATGTGGAATTTATCAAATTTGAAGATGGTAAAGTCTATGTTAAGATGCTTGGTGCTTGTGCCGATTGTTATTTAGTCGACTATACTCTAAAAGATAGTATTGAAACCGCGTTAATTAATGAGGTTCCCGAAGTATCGGAAGTAATAAATATTAATGATTAAATTTTCTCGATAACCAAATAACATCAGGCAACTGATGTTTTTTAGTTAATATTAAAAAAATTCTATATAGAAAAACCTCATATTCCTCTACTCTATCAATAATTTTTAAAAACTTTTTTTCATCTAAATTATTATTAATCACCTCTTCATATAAATCAAAATATAAAGAAGGATATAATAATCTTCCATATAATAACCTTGCATCATCATCCGTCATATTTAAACCATTTAGATAAGTATCTATTTGTTCGTAATCGTATTGACCACTAAAAAAAAACATCTTTAACATTTCACTAATATCTCTTGTTACATGATCAATAACCATATTTAAAGGATTATACATATCACTAATAGTATCGTTCTCTCTTATTCGTTGATGAGCTATATATAAATCGTATTTAATATTAGGTTTAATGGTATCTTTTATATAACTTATAGCATTTTCTGCCATACCTAAATAATAATAAATAGAATCAATAATCTTAGGATACTTATTTTTAATATGATCTATCTGATATTCATAATAATCAATCTTTTTACTCCATAAGTCAGCCCAATTAAACCTATTAGTTTGATTACTCCGAAAATTATTAACCACAATACTATAATTTTTAATATCTAAAAGGTTAATTTGACGATCATTAACAATATGATTTCTAATTAAAACATAGGGGTAACCATCAATCATAGTAACGATATGATTATCTTTATTTAAAATAATATTTCCAAAGTAATAGTTTTGTTGACTAATATACAAAGTTAATCGATATAAATCCTGAATTTCATTTAAATTGCGATCATAAAAACATAAAATATAATAATCATTATTATATTTAAAGTAATAATGATGATTTTTTTGATTTATAAAAGAATTTATCTCAATATTATAATAATATTTTAGATTATTTTGCATATTATTACCCCTATTAAATAATATGGTAAAAGCTTGTATTTATGTAATAAAAAAGAAGACTTAACGTCTTCTTTGATCTGTGTCATTAAAGTCAGGAGCACTATCAAAACCCGTAGCATCAGCCATTAAACGTGCCACTTCTTCACGTAGGGCTGCGGCTTTTTGTAAATTTTCATCTGCTCTTAATCTAAACTCATCAGTAGTAGCTACTACTGACTCTTCTTTTTTTCTTAATACCGCTAGTTCTCTAGCCATCGCTGCCGCTTTTTCAGCTTTTCTTCTTTCAACCTCTTCTTTAGTCTTTTGTAATTGTTCCTGCCATCTTTGTAATTCTGCTTCAGAATTATCATAATTTTTTTTAGCGATGTCTTTATCACCTTCCAGTTGTGGTAATCTACTTTGTAAATTATTTATCTCTGTATCTAAAGCCTCAATACCTAAATCTCTTTTCTCCGGAGAAATATCGTCATCCATATAACGGGTAGTAACACCAAGATTCTGTTCTACTTTAGCTACACGTTCAAGTTTAAAGTCATCCAAGGGATCAGTATTAGGAAAGCGACCAAATTGATCACGATTATCAACCACTTTAAGAGTTAATTCATCTTCAACTGGGGTTTCTTTTACTATATCTTTAACTTCATTCTTAATTTGATCTTGCGAACCAAACATCGCGGCCATATAGTTGCCAACTCTTATATCAGTTTCTTGATCATTTGGAGTCGAAGTATAAGAACTAAGTTTCGTTGAACCATTAAGGTCAGTGGTAGCGAACTCTGCTAGTTTAGCATTTTCTAAAGCCGTTAAAGCATTCATATTCTTACTTAACAACTTAAATTGACCATGACCCAATTTTATTGGTTTAGGTTTACTTTTATCTAATAGATGAGCAATTGTTTTAAATCCATTTAATAATGTATCTAATCTTATAACTTTGCCATACTTTTTAATAACCTTATCAGCCTGAAGCGTAACATTAGCTAATGATTGCTCATTGGCTAATTTTTCTGCCTGGTTGTCAGCAAGAAAAGCTGCATCATCTTTTTTTTCCTCGACCTGCTTAGCTACTTTAGCAACCATATCAGCAATTTTTTTCCTTAACTTAGTGGCTTTTTTATCAAAATTTTCACGTGATACTGCTGAATATTTAATTGCTTTAGGATTTCCTTTGCCATTAACTCTAGTATCAGAAAAATTTAAAACAGCAGCACCGTTTATTGTGT
>CAZHWO010000048.1:0-2944 GCA_964536075.1 uncultured Muribaculaceae bacterium
ATTATAATATAATAAATAAGTATTAAAAAGGAGGCAATCAAATATGGCTGTAAAATTAAGATTAACAAGAATGGGAGCTAAAAAAAGACCAACTTATCGTATTGTTGCAACAGATGGAAGAAAAGCTAGAGATGGACAATATAAAGAATTAATTGGTACTTATAACCCTGTAACCAATCCAGCGGAAGTAAAGATTAATGAAGAAGTGGCTTTAAAATGGTTAAGTAATGGGGCTCAACCATCAGATACCGTAAGAAATTTATTTACCCAGGTAGGAATAATGAAGAAATTTTCTGAAAGTAAAAAGGTGAAATAATGGATCTTATTGCTTTAACTGAAAAAGTTGTTAAGTCCATCGTTAAAAATCCTGATATGGTCAGTGTCAAAGAATTTGAAACTGATGATGAAAACACCATTTTAATTCAAGTTTTTGTCGATAGTGAAGATATGGGGCGGGTAATTGGCAAACAAGGAAGAACCTCGACAGCTATCAGAACCATTGTTAGAGCTAGTAGTTTTATCAACGGTAATAAAAGAGTCGATGTTAATTTTGATACTTTTTAAGAAACTTCGGTTTCTTTTTTTATTGTAGTTTTATTTTTTTTATATTATAATGGAACTAAGGTAATGAAGGTGAAGTAATGAATAACGAGTTAAAGATCCCCAATCATGTAGCAATAATTTTAGATGGTAATGGCAGATGGGCTCAAGAACGAGGGAAAACGAGAAGTGAAGGTCATTATCATGGCTTTAATAATTTGGATAAACTTAGTGAATATATTTTTGATCAAGGAGTAAAAGTATTAAGTGTTTATGCTTTTTCAACGGAAAACTTTAAAAGAAGTAAAGAGGAAGTTAATTATTTAATGAGTCTTTTTAATGAAGCTTTTAAAAGATATTGTCAAAAGTTAAATAAAAAAAATATTAAGATTGTTTTTTCTGGGCGTAGGGAACCATTACCCGCCAAAGTTTTAAAAATAATGGATAAAGTAGCCGAAGATACGAAAAATAATACCGGGGGCATTTTTAATATATGTATTAATTATGGCGGTCAATATGAATTATTAGATGCCGTTAAAAAGATTGCGACTAAAGTCAAAAATAATACACTTAATATTGATGATATTGATATAGACCTATTAAGCCATCATATGTATCAGGATTTACCGCCTGTTGACTTTATGATTAGAACCAGTGGCGAATATCGCTTAAGCAATTTTCTTTTATGGCAAAATGCTTATGCTGAGTTTTATTTTCCCCCTGTTCATTTCCCCGCTTTTGATGAAAAAGAATTTGATAAAGCTCTTTTAGAATTTAATAATCGCGATCGCCGTTTTGGAGGGATAAAAGATGTCAAAAAAGACCATTAGTTCTATTATTATGATTGCTGTTCTTATTCCATTAGTTATTATTGGTGGCTTACCCTTCATTTTATTAGCTGTGGGGGTTGGCCTTGGCGGCTTTTATGAGTTAATTAAATTTCGCGAGGTAAAAAAGGATTTTCCTTTTCTTATTAAAGTTATTGCCTATATAATTACCGCTTTATTAATATTTAATAACACTAATTCGATGGACTTAACATATGTCCTAGATTACCGCCTTATGGCCTTTATCATTATTGGTATTTTAGGGCCCATCGTTTTCTTTAATGATAATAAAAAATATAATATTCAAGATGCTTTATATTTAATCGGTTCCACTTTGTTTATTGGTATTAGTTTTAATTTAATTATTTTGTTAAGAAATTATGGTTTAGGTTATCTTTTATACTTACTCTTA
Source organism: uncultured Muribaculaceae bacterium (assembly GCA_964536075.1). Classification (GTDB taxonomy): domain Bacteria; phylum Bacillota_I; class Bacilli_A; order RF39; family UBA660; genus JAAZHK01. Next base: position 1,780 of record CAZHWO010000048.1, read on the forward strand.
ATTACCATTATGACTGATTCTTTTTGTTATCTAACCGGTAGCTGCATTGGTCGTTATAGGTTAGCACCCGTTATTTCACCTAATAAAACCATTGAAGGATCAATTGGTGGTAGTTTAGCGGGTACTATTATTGCTAGTATCTTTTACATAACTTTAATTGATCAGGGAGCTAATATTTATTTCGTAGTTATTATGACTTTAAGCCTAACTTTATTTGCTCAATTAGGTGATTTAGTCTTCTCTGCTATTAAGAGATACTATAATACCAAAAATTTTTCTAATTTAATTCCTGGTCATGGAGGAATATTAGATCGATTAGATAGTATAATATTTGTAGTACTAGCATTTATAATCATTATTGGTCTGTTATAGGAGGCGTCATGTTAACGTTAATTTTATTTTTACTTATTTTAGGCATCACCGTTTTAGTTCACGAATTAGGACATTTTATCTTTGCCAAACTTTTTGGTATTTACGTTTATGAATTTTCCCTTGGAATGGGACCAAAATTCTATAGTAAAAAAGATAAAAAAAAGGAAACTTCATATTCCCTTAGGGCAATACCTATTGGAGGTTATGTCCAATTAGCTGGTGAAGAAGTTGAAGATGATCGAAGTATTCCTCAAGATCGAAAACTGCAAGCTAAAAAACCTTGGCAACGGTTTTTAGTAATGTTCTTTGGGGCGGGATCCAACTTTATTTTTGCCCTTCTTCTTTTATTTATTATTGGGTTACTCTATGGTTCTCCTAATAATAAGCCCCTTATTGCTGGAGTAGAAAAGGGCTATCCGGCCTATCAGTCCGGTATAGAAAATGGGGATTTAGTTCTTTCCATGAATGGTTATAAAGTTACTTACTTGGATGATATGAACTTATATTTTACCTTACTTAATAAAGAACAGGGAATTACTTTTGAAGTTAAAAAGACTACTGGTGAGATAGATAAGATAAAAATCATTCCTGTTAAAGAGAAGGATACTTATATTTTTGGTCTTAATTTAAATAATCAAGTCGATCACGGTTTTATCGCAGCTATTAAATATTCTTTAACTAAAACAGGGGCCTTATTTAAACAAATGTTTATTGTCGTAGAAAGTTTATTTACCGGTAAATTAGGTGTTAATAGTTTAAGTGGACCAGTCGGTATTTATTCTGTTGTTGGTGA
>CAZHWO010000049.1:0-2675 GCA_964536075.1 uncultured Muribaculaceae bacterium
AAAGCATATAGTTAATCTTTTTTGTCTTTAGTAAGTTCCTTTAACTCATAAATAACATTTAAAGCTTGGAGCGGCGTAACATTTAATGGATCAATTTCTTTTATTTTATTAATCAGATTATCCACTAGAACTTCTTCAGGATTTTCTATCGCAAATAAGGCTGTCTGCGTAAAGGCTTGTTTCTTTTGCCCTTTATTTTCATAAGTACCTAAAATATCATTAGCCCGCTCAATTAGATCCTTAGGTAATTTAGCTAAAGCTGCTACATGAATACCATAACTTTTATCCACTGGACCTTTCTTGATTTTATGTAAAAAGGTTATTCTTCCCGATTCTTCGATGGCTGAAACATGAATGTTTTGTAAATGATGTAGTTCCATAGATAATGATGTTAATTCATGATAATGCGTTGAGAATAAAGTTTTAGCTTTAATATGATCGTGAATATATTCTAAAATAGCTTGAGCTAAACTCATGCCATCATAAGTAGCTGTTCCACGCCCTAATTCATCAAATAATAATAAACTATTTGCCGTTGCTTCACTAATCGCTGTATTAGCTTCTTTCATTTCAACCATAAAGGTTGATTCCCCTGATACTAAGTCATCACTAGCCCCTATTCTTGTAAAAATGCGATCAAATAATGGTAGTTTGCAGGTTTTACAAGGAACATATGATCCCATTTGAGCCATAATAACAATAATCGCTAATTGACGCATATAAGTACTTTTACCAGCCATATTAGGTCCGGTAATTAAAAGAATACTAACATCATCATCCATCATAATATCGTTAGGAACATATTCGTCTTTCAAAACTTTTTCCACAACCGGATGACGAGCCTCTTTAATTTCAATAATTCTTTCATTAATAATGGTTGGTCTAACATAATTATTGTTTTCAGCTACTGTCGCTAATGACTGCATCATATCAAGTTCGGCTATAACTTTAGCGATATCTTGCAATTTATTAATATATGTTTTAACAGTATTTCTTATCTCCATAAATAAACGATATTCGAGATTAATAATTTTTTCTTCGGCTCCTAGAATAATATTTTCTTTTTCTTTTAATAATGGTGTGACAAATCTTTCACAATTACTTAAGGTTTGTTTTCGTTCATAACCAAATTCATCCTTAATTAGATTTAGATTAATTCTACTAATTTCGATGTAGTAACCAAAAATTTTATTATAAGCAATCTTTAAATTTTTAATACCTGTTCTAATTTTTTCTTCATTTTCAAATTGTAATAAAAAATCTTTACTACCACTGCGAATAGCTCTTAAACTATCTAATTCTTCATTATAACCACTCTTAATAATGGATCCTTCTTTAATCGTTAACGGTGCATCTTCATTAATGGAAGACGCTAATAATTGATATAAATCTTCGAAGGACTCAATCTGTTTATCATAGCTTATTTCTTCTAAAATTCTCTTAATATCCGGTAATACTTTCAAGGAATTTTTTAACTGAATCAAATCTCTAGCATTGGCATTACCATAGCTAATACGACCGGATAATCTTTCCAGATCATAAACCTGATCTAAATCATTAATTAATTCTTCTTTTAGAATAAACTCCGTTAATAGTTTTTCAATAATTCCATGTCGTCTTGTAATTTCCACTAAATTAGTTAAAGGATTTTCAATAGTAAATTTTAAATATCTTGCGCCCATCGCTGTTTTGGTTTTATCTAGTAACCATAAAAGCGAATAAATGCGATCACGATTACGAATCGTTTCCACTAATTCTAAATTCTTTTTAGTATGAACATCAAATAATAAATATTGATCTAAGGTTAAAATACTAGCTTTTTGTAAATGATCTAAGACTTCTTTCTTTGTCTCATTGATATAAAATAATAAATGTTTAATAGTTGTTATCATGCGCATATCGGTTAACTCACCATAAACTTGCAGGTAACTATCGTTATCTAAAAGATTATCTTGAAAAGTAATTAAAATATGATAGTTTTCCCGTAAATTATTAACTATTTCACGATTAATCTTATGATTAACAATCACTTCTTTGACATTATAAGACGTAATTATATTTAATAATTGCTGCTCATTATCAACAATCATAACATAAAAATAACCCGTTGAAATATCCGTAAAACTGATGCCATAGCAATATTCAAAATCATAGATATTCCCCAGATAATTATTATCTTTAGCATCCAAACTATTATCTAAAATGGTGCCTTTGGTAACCACTTGAACAACATCCCGATCAACGACTCCTTTTGCTTCCTTGGGATCAGTTAATTGTTCACAAATAGCTACTTTATAGCCTTTATCAATTAATTTTTCTAAATAACTGCGATAGGCATGATATGGAACACCACACATGGGAACTCGTTCGTCTAATCCGGCCTGTTTACCTGTTAACGTTAATTCCAGTTCGCGACTACAAAGAAGCGCATCTTCAAAAAACATTTCATAAAAATCACCAAGCCGAAAAAAGATAATGGTATCTTCATACTTATCTTTAATATCCAAGTATTGTTTAATCATTGGTGATAATTTATCTCTTGCTACTTCACTACGTTTCATACATACTTCCTCGTATCTATATTATAGCAATAAATAAGCAATTGTTAAAGAAAAAAAGAATATTTTCATATCCTTCAAATAACTAATTTATAAACTAAATATATACCGATAATA
>CAZHWO010000050.1:0-2657 GCA_964536075.1 uncultured Muribaculaceae bacterium
AGCTTCTTTTATATCGAGTTTATTCTTGTATGTAGAAACGGCGGAATTAGATGAAAAAAGCAGCAAATTATTAATTCCCTATATTTTATGGGGGTTATTTGCTACTTTCCTAGCTTTAAATATTTATTTATTAAATTATTGATAGCGTAGTTCATCTAACTTAATTTGAAATTCTTGGGGTAAAGGGATCTCAAAAGATAGTAATTCATTAGTTATAGGATGTTTAAACTTAATTTTATATGAATGAAGATATTGATTAAAGGCAGTATCTTTTTTACTTTTACCATATACTGGATCATTATTAATGGGAAAACCAATATAAGCTAGATGGACCCTAATTTGATGGGTTCGCCCTGTTTCTAATCGACACTCAATCAGAGTATTTTCTTTAAATCTTTCTAAGACTTTAAAGTGGGTAACGGCATCTTTACCATTAATATCGGTAACGGCCATTTTTAAGCGATTGGAAAGATTCCGACCAATGGGAGCATCAATAGTGCCTGTCTCATGCTTAATGACCCCATCGACTAGAGCTAGGTATAAACGTTCTACTTCTTTTTTATTAATCATCATACTTAATTTTTCATGAACTAAATCATTTTTAGCGACCAACATTAATCCGGAGGTGTCTTTATCTAAACGATGGACAATGCCAGGTCTAATATCATGATTAGATAATTTATCAAATTTATATAATAAAGCATTAACTAAAGTACCAGTATAATTCCCAGCGGCAGGATGGACAACCATACCGCTTTTTTTATTAATAACTAGTAAATATTCATCTTCATAAACAATATCCAGAGGAATATTTTCTTTAATTAAGTCCATTTCAAAAGAGATGTGATCAGGTACATATATGTCATCATTAAGATTAATCTTATAACTAGGCATAATCTTCTGATCATTAACCAGAATTTGTTCATCTTTAATTAATTTTTGAATCTTACTGCGGGAAAAATCAGCCAATTGTTCACTTAAAAAAAGATCAATTCTTTGATTAGTGTTATCCGTTACGATGATGTTCATTTTTTTCACTCCTTAAAAGCTTGGTAATAATTAATAAGGTGCCAATAACAATTAAGCTATCAGCAAAATTAAATACGGGAAAATTATATTTAAATATTAATACATCAAGATAATCAATAACATAGCCACGAAAAAGACGATCAATAAGATTACCCATTAAACCACCAAATAAAAAGCTCGTGGCTATAAGAGAAAAAGGATTTAATTGGTCTTTCTTACTATATATATATTTAACAAAATAGATAGCAAAGATAGCTGTAATAATTGCAATAAAGGAAACATTATTATTTAATAGACCCCAAGAAGCTCCTTTATTGGTAAGATAAGTTATTTTTAAAAAGGGATTAATCAAAATAATACTTTGATATAAGTTTAATTTCATCGCAATTAAAAACTTAATAACTTGATCAATTAAGACAATAATAAACGATAGACCAAAAAAACGATAAATATTTTTCATATGATTCTCTCCTCGTTATTATTTATTGTAGCATAAAAAAGAAATTATCGAAATAATTTCTTTTGTCTTACGGGCAATTTTCCACGCAAGTATAACCACCAGAGCCATTTAATACGTATTTTCTGGCATAATTTCCAGCCCACGAAATATCATATGTTTCTGGTATTGATGTTTGATTTATATAAAAAGTACATAATGATTCACGATAATCACAACTAAATACATGTTGTTCCACATTTGTTAATGAGGATGGTAAATAAATAATATGATTAACATTATAAACATCAAATATTCCCCCATAGTCAATTCCTAATGTTGTTAAACTACTGGTATCATTACCAGAACCATCGGTTGATACCCCAGCAAATACTAATGTTGTCAGTGGATTCTCGCCAAAAACCCCATAGTCAATTGATATAACGGTTTCAGGAATGGTAACGGATGATATTCTATTAATAGCGAAAGCTCCGTTTGATATGGTTTCCAAGGCAGAAGGTAGTATTAAAGATGTTAAATCACATATGTAAAAAGCATAAGGTCCTATATCTTTTAATGTTGATGGCATGGTTACTGTTGCCAAATGGACATTATACATAAACGCTCCTGAAGTTGTGTCACCTTCGAGACCATTAATTTTTACTATACCTTCTGGTATCTTTACTTCTTTAATTCTAAAATATGTTTCAATAAAAGAAGGTTCTTCAGTAGTAAAATCAATGGCTGCAAATAGTGATGGGCCGATTTCTGTGATTGTTTTATTATCTACAATATTTGGTATATTAACAGTATAGGCATTTATATTAACCATCTCTGAAATTAAACCTTCATCTAAGAAGTTTTCAAAGAAGATACTTAATTCAAAATCATCATTAAAATAATTGTTATCCACTTCTACATTTTCACAATCTTCTAAATCCCCTGTGAATGCTAATAAAGTATAGCCACCCGTATCATTTTGTTCATCTGACACTATCCAATCAGATAAGGAACCTTCAACAATTGTTCCTTCACTTGCTTCTATTATAAATATTATACTCGCACTATTGCCGGCTTTATCTGTTACTACTATTGAATATGCTCCATTTTCATTTACTGTTGTGACATATGCAATTTCTGTTCCATCTTTTTTCAATACTTGACTATCAACATTATCTTCTACCACTTCAAA
>CAZHWO010000051.1:0-2276 GCA_964536075.1 uncultured Muribaculaceae bacterium
TCTTTTTTGAAGGTAAGCGCTAGCCGCTAGTCCCTCTTGGGTATTTAAATTATTCTGGTAATACTTATTAGCTATCTTATAAATATTATAAGCTTCACTATAACGATTATTTTCTGGCCTAATACTTATATTACCTAAACTAACATTAGCTTTCCCGGCTAACTGGATTAAGACTTCTTTAAAAGTTATATGTTCATAATTCATGAGAAAGGTAAATACGTTGCCGGTTGCGCCACAAGAAAAGCAAGTATAAATACCTTTTTCTCGTGAAACACTCATCGATGGATTTGTATCATCATGAAAAGGACATATCCCAAAGTAATTTTTACCTTTTTGGATTAAAGGGATATAAGAAGAGATAACATCAACAATATCGTTTTTTTCACGGACTTCATTAATAATATTATTATCCATTTTTAATACCTCCCCTTACTAAATAATTTCACCCATTATTATCCCACAAAATAACTTATTTAGCAATAAAAAGAAAACTCTATCTAAGTTATAAAGTTTTCCTACGCTTGCAAAAAGCCACTATTATAAATAATCGATATTGTTTTGCATATTTTTAAAAATCATCAATGATAATTGCTGAATTATCTCATTAAATAAACTAACATCCCCAATATCAAATGGTTTATTACAATATATACAATGTCCATTTGTAGTCTTATGGCTCATTCGAAAGCAGTTAATTTTGGCCACTCAGTTATATACTTTTCTCTTAACTGTACCATTCTTATATCAACCAGTTCTGACTATATAAATTTATTCCCTGACCATTACTATTAATTAAATACGCATAATATTGTTGCTTCACGGCTGGGGAAAAGTTAGTAATTTTATCATGTATGTTAGCTAAATCAAAAATTCTATTTAACATAAAGCTCTCCTCTTTTATTTAAAATCTTTTATGTATTATAGCACCCTTTTAAATAAAATTACTTCTAATAAACGTTTCCACATTTTTATCAAGATAAACGACTAAACGACCCTTATCAACCATCTTTATCCAACCTAAGCCATTAATAACTAAATCTTCATGGAATAAGAAATCATAGGTTTTACTGGCTAAATCTTTTAATACTTTACAGGTTCTAGTATTCATTCTTCTAACTTTTAAATCATTAGCAATATACAGAGTAAAACTATTCTTATCCCCTTCTACATAATCAATTCTTACTAAATCATTGATAATTAAAGTTTGACCTTTTCTTATTTGATAAGTTTTAGGCTTTATCTCTTTTCGCGGATTAATTTTATTTAGTAGATTTGTTGATACTGTTTGTAAAATACTACCAGAATCAACTAAACCAGGAGTATCTATTAAATTTAAATCATCATTAATTTTAATCACAATTTTATTTAAAGTTGTGCTTGGTAAAGGAGAAATGGTTAACTGATCATCTTCACTACTAGAATAATGTTTAATTATATTATTAATAATGGTACTTTTACCCGTATTGGTATGGCCAACAACATAAACATCCTTAGTTGTCTGATGTTTTTTAACTTTTTTCATTAACAAATCTAAATTATAATTTTTCTTACTCACAATAATAATATCCTGATAATCAAAGCCTAAATTATCAATATAACTAATAATTTTTTCATCTTTAACTGCAAGCGGCAAAACATCTCGTTTATTTAAAACTAAAATCATTTTGTTACTAATGTACTGTCTAATATAATTAATATCTTTATCTAGATTAAGCAAATCAACAATATAAAGAACCAAGGCTTTAGTATTATTAATATCTTTTAGGATTGCAACAAACTCTTCATTAGATTTAACTACTGTTTGATATTCTCCATAATTACGCATTCTAAAACATCTCTTACAGATATTATTATCTAAACTAGTAGTATAACCATCTAATAAAATATTTTCTTCTTGTAATTTAATGCCACAACCTTTGCAATATTTATTCATAATAGATACCCTTTTCTAAAAGTCCCTCTCTCTTTAATCTTTTTAACACTAGTCGTTCCAAAAAACGATTAATACTGGTAATTTTTAAATCTTTTTTACCTAATGGATCAACTAAAATACGATCAATTTTATATAATCCGCCAGCTAATATATCCGTCATTAATTGATCACCAATAATGACCATTTCATTTTTCTTTAAATGATGCTTTTTTCTTATTTTACTTAAACCAAACGTAAATGGTTTCATCGAAAAAGAAATAAAATCCACCCCAAAAGGCTCAATATATTTAGCAATTCTTTTTTTATAATTGTTCGAAATAATAACAATTATAAAATCAGTTTT